>NZ_DATCVJ010000626.1:0-14194 GCF_036566945.1 Chitinophaga sp.
TGGTTCGTAAAATAGGAGAGGGCCGGTCCCGCGAATTATTATTGACCGGAAAACTGGTGACTGCCGAAAAAGCGGCTAATGATGGCCTGATCACTGCCGTAGTACCTGCCGCAGAAATTAATACCTATGTAGCTAAAGTGGCCGGCAGCCTGTGTAAGGAAGCTTCTGCCAACTCACTGAAAGTAACCAAAAAATTGATTGGCACAGTGTTGGACTTATCGCTGGAGGAAGGGTTGCTGCACGCGTCAACATTGAATGCAGAAACCCGTGGACATGATGACTGTAAACGCGGCATCGCCGCTTTTTTAAATAAAGAAAAGTTTACCTGGTAGTTAGTTTATCAACCATAACTATACCGCCATTCAATTAATACACCACACTATGTCATACCGGTTGTTATTAACTTTTATCCTGGTAAGTTGCGCGGGTTCTTTGCTGGCGCAGCGTACTGTTTCAGATGCAAAAATTATTTACAAAATGGAGCTGCCACCAGAGCAGCTGCAAATGGATGCTATGCTGGAAGGCAGTACTTTTACCCAATATATGCGTGGGCCGTTGAGCAGAATAGATATGAATTTCAACATTGTTCATTATACCTATCTCATTAACAGCAAAACAGAAACCATGACCACGCTGATTGACCAGCATGGTAATAAATACCTGATCCGGGCTGGCAAAGATCAGTACAACAAGGACCTGAAACAATATGAAAATATTCAGTTTAAAGATCAGTCAGAAACCAAGGAGATAGCGGGTTATACTTGTAGGAAAGCCATTGGCACCATGCCGGACGGGAAAACTTTCGAGGTATTTTATGCCACTGACCTGGTGCCGGAAAATAAGCAATACAACCGTCGGTTTGTAAATCTGAAAGGGATTCCGCTGGAGTTTGAAATTTTGACCAAAACCGGAGCTAAAACGCGGGTAATTGCCACAAAAGTAGATTTGTATCCGATTCCTGCTTCTTATTTTGATGTGCCTAAAACAGGCTATAAAGAGGTGAGCCAGGAGGAGTTGAAGAATATGTAGTTTTTTTGTCTTTGTTCCGGGATTATACTGATGTAGATGATTTTCGCGATTTTTTGTCTTTGTTCAGGATTATACTGATTTAGATGATTTTCAAGATTTTACTTTTTGATTGTAGGATTAAAAAAGATTAGGGAAGATCAAAGCGAAATTTTATTCGCTTTGATCTTCCCTAATCTTTTACATCTTATAAAATCATAAAAAAAATCTTGAAAATCATCTAAATCAGTATAATCCTGAACAAAGACAAAAAAACCGCGGAAATTATCTGCATAAAAAGAGCCGGTTAAAAAGCTGTGAAACTTTTTAACCGGCCCATATTGTAATTGAAGAAACGTAAAGTTTATTACCCTTTCTTGAGTGGCAGAATAATCTGCAACTTCTGAAAGTTCATATTTCCGGGTGGTTGTGACTGCACCTGGACGTTGGAAGGAACTATATAAGTGACATTGCCCTTAGTATAGGTCATTACCGCCTTGAGATTGATAACGTTATTGTTGCTGTTAACATTATTCGTATTAAACTTAAAGTCTGAGCTGAAGGTACCGGAATAGCGGTAAGCTGCATCGAGGCTCAGGTTTGTCTTAGGCATGGCAGTATTCAACACAAAGTGTTGACTGTCAGCCGCTTTTTTCGTTTTGTCTTTATTATTATCGGAGGGCAAAAAGCTATTATTTGCCAGCGCATTGAGAGCAAAAAACGCTAAAGCGCCCGCCAACAAGCAAGACAATGAAAAAGTGCGTGATATGTATGTTTTCGCCTTCATTGTAACACAAATGTACAAACTTTTTGATATATTATATAACAAATTCTTAACGCAAGATACGATTAAATCACAAGGAAATGTTAAAAAATATTTAAAAGGTCATTTTCACCCCATATTTGGGCATAAATAAAAGTACTATATTTACAGTAATGAGTAAAGACTTTTCCTTTTTAAACGAAGATTTTGATGATCTGAGAGACTTGTTGCAGCAGTTTGAAAATCTCAGGGCTGGTAAGTCTCATTCTTTTTTGGACGAAGATTCATTTGAGCAGATCATAGACTATTATGACGAGCATGACGAAATGCCGATCGCATTGCAGGCCGCAGAAATAGCCATCGAACAATTCCCTTATTCCTCCACTTTATTGCTTAAGAAGGCCAACTTACTGATAGAAACCAAAAAGTACAAAGAAGCATTGGATTTGCTGGAGAAAGCAGAAGTACTGGACCGCACTGATATTAATCTTTATATACTGCAAACGGATGTTTACCTGGCGCTGAATCAGCACCAGAAGGCGGCCAGAGTGCTGGAAGAACAAATAGAACAGTTTTCCGGAGAAGACAGGACCGAATTATTGCTGGAACTGGCCGACGTGTATGATGACTGGGAAGAATTTGAAAAAGTATTCGATTGCCTGAAAATGGCGCTGGAGTACGATCCCAACAGTGAGGAGGCCTTGCATAAAATCTGCTTCTGGACAGAGTTTACGGGCCGCAATGAAGAAAGTATCCGTTTGCACAATGCTATTATAGACGAGCATCCCTTTAACCAGCTTGCCTGGTTTAACCTGGGTACTGCTTTTCAGGGACTGAAGTTATACGAAAAGGCCATAGATGCTTATCAGTATGCGGTAGCTATTGATGAAAAATTCGATTATGCGTACCGTAATATGGGCGATGCGTATATCCGCCTCCGTAAGTATGCCGAAGCCATAGAAGTGCTGCAGAAACACCTGGAAATAGCCAAACCGGAGGATGTGATCTATGAGGCTATTGGTCATTGTTACGAAAGACAGCGCAAATTTACCCAGGCCCGTTATTATTACAGGAAGGCATCGCATCTGAGTCCGAACGATGATAAGCTGTATTATAAGATTGCGGTGGCTTACATGATGGAAGCCAACTGGGAAAATGCCGCCAAATCGTTGCTGAGTGCGCTTAAAATAAATAAAACCAACGCCGAATATAATATGAGCCTGGGTGAATGCTACCTGGAGCTGGGAAAAAACAAAGATGCACTGGTTCATTTCATGAATGCGGTACGTACCCGGCCCAAGAGCGCTGTTACCTGGCAGGAGCTGCTGAAAGGGCTGTATGTGTCCGGATTCCTGGAGGAAGCCCTGGTACAGCTGACCATTGCAGAGGAAAAGGCAGGCCGCAAGCCTATATTTATCTACTACCGGGCGGCCATTTTGATCGCAATGGGGAAAACCAAAGAGGGGTTGCTACATCTGGAGACGGCTTTGCAGCAAGCGCCAAAAATTGTTAAAAAGCTGGTAGAGCTTGACCCTGCTGTATTACAGCATGTAAGTGTGGTGGATTTGATTGCACAATACCGCCGCAAACGTTAACCAATGTTATTTACTTTAATAAAATAAAGTATACTTCTTATTTTTGCGCCGGCTTTTAATTGTCATGGACAAAAGTCAACAGTATTTCCGGTTACTAAAATTGCATCTACGCTATCCCGAAGTGCCTGGCGAAAATTAGTATGTGTTTTACTGACCAATAAGAAGATAAAAATATTTCAAATGAATTTTAATCTGACACAAATCCCGGAAAGGACAAAGAAGCCCCGTACACATGGATTGACCATGGTAATGGATAAGGGCCTTAGTTTGGAAGAAGCACGAAATTTTTTATCCGCAGCAGGTCCTCATATTGATATCCTGAAACTGGGTTTTGGCACTGCTTACGTAACACCCAACCTGCGCGCAAAAATTGAACTTTACCAGGCAGCAAACATCCCTGTATACTTTGGCGGAACCCTGTTTGAAGCCTTTGTTATCCGTAACCAGTTTGAAGAGTACATCAGAATCGTAAAAGATTACGGTATCAGCTACATGGAAGTTTCTGATGGTTCTATCACGATCCCTCATGCCGAAAAATGCGGTTATATTGAGAAACTCGCTAAAATTGGGTTGGTATTGAGTGAAGTAGGCTCCAAAGATGCTGAACACATTATTCCTCCCTATAAGTGGATTGAACTCATGAGCGCGGAACTGGCAGCCGGAGCTACTTATGTAATCGCAGAAGCCCGTGAAAGCGGTAACGTTGGTATCTATCGCGGTAGCGGTGAAGTACGAGAAGGTCTGGTACAGGAAATCCTGACGCAGATACCCGCCGAAAAAATTATCTGGGAAGCACCACAGAAAGCACAGCAGCTTTACTTCCTGGAGCTCGTAGGTTGTAATGCCAACCTCGGTAACCTGGCGCCTAATGAAGTGATTTCCCTGGAAGCTATGCGTATTGGCTTAAGAGGAGATACTTTTAATCTGTTTTTAGATAGAGAATAGTTTTTAAATAATTACGAATTACGAATTACGAATTACGGATTTGTGAGGAGATACACGCGAATATACCGCGTTTACCAGCTCCCCACAAATCTGTAATTCGTAATTCGTAATTCGTAATTCTCAATTATTGGCTTCATGAAGATTTACGGACTTATTGGCTATCCCCTTAGCCACTCTTTTTCAAAAGGGTTCTTTAAAGAAAAGTTTGAGAAAGAAGAGATCACTGGCTGCCAGTATGAAAATTTTCCCATACCCGGTATCTCCGAATTTACGTCCCTGTTGGAGCAGCATCCGCAACTGAACGGGTTAAATGTTACTATTCCCTATAAAGAAGTAGTGATTCCCTTTCTGGATGAACTCAGCAAAGCTGCGGCACAGATAGGCGCGGTTAATTGCATTCATTTTAAAGAGGGGAAGAAAACGGGGTATAATACAGATGTTATTGGCTTTACAAAATCGTTGCAACCGTTACTGCAGCCCCATCATACCCGCGCACTGGTGCTGGGTACCGGCGGAGCGGCCAAAGCTATCATGTATGCGCTGGAGCAACTGGGCATTACCTATACTGTTGTAAGCCGTCAGCCGGTGAATGGAGCCGTATCTTATGAAACATTAGACGAAGCTACCATCGCGGCACATCCCATTATTATTAATACCACCCCTTTAGGCATGTATCCCAAAGTAGATACCCTGCCTGAAATACCTTATCAATACCTTACTTCCCGGCATCTGTTGTACGACCTGGTGTACAACCCGGCAGAAACAGCCTTTCTACAAAAAGGCGCGGCACAAGGTGCTACGATTAAAAACGGGCATGAAATGCTGATCCTGCAGGCAGAAGCTTCTTGGGAGATCTGGAATGCTTAGAGAAGGATCGCCTTCGGCGGTTGTCTTTCCCAGGATTATACTGATTACACTGATGTTGATGATTTTTTAAAAAAGATTTGGGAAGATAAAAGCGGGTATTTGCTTTCATCTTCCCAAATCTCTTTTTATAAAATCAGGAAGTAAAAATCCGGACAATCATCAAATTCAGTCTAATCCTGGGAAAGACAACCGCCGAAGGCCTTCCTTCCGCTGCATTAAACCGGTTTAATCATATAATACATGCAGGTAGTTACAAAATTCCTGAAGAATGGAATCGCTGCAATGGGGCCCCACTGCACTCTTGCGCTTACACCGAATTTATATTTATAGATAGGATTGATCAGGTAAAATCTACGCTGCGTAATTTTATACTGCTGATGCTTTACGATACGCTCAAAACGTTCTATGGAAATGCCGGTAGCCTTTATTTCCATCAGTTCGATCACAACATCGTTTCCTTCACCAAACAGGCGCAATAGCCCTTTGTATAAAGGGCTTGGCAATAGGTGAATATAAGGTACCATGCTGAGGAACTTATTCTTACAGATCTGCTGATGGCCTCCGTGTGGCATATACCAGGGTGGAAATCCAAAGTATACCTGCCCTTTGGGGGTGAGCAATTGTTTCAGATGCCCGATGATTTTTTCCTGGTCAGGAATGTGTTCGATGGCATCTTTCAAAATAATTACATCAAAAGAATGCTGAAACTCTCCGAGGAAGTCAAGATCGTAGATGTTTTTGGCGATAAGCTTTAATTGTCCGCGATCCAGGTATTGTTGAAGGAAGCTTTTAGCCAGTTCGATACGGTCAGGTGCTAGATCCACGCCTACACAGTTACAGCCTCTTTCAAGAAACGGAGTGAGCACCCCGCCTTCTCCACATCCTACCTCCATTACCCGCAAGCCTTCCAGTTGTGGGAATTCCTGCTGTATGAATGGCAATACGTAGTCCCGCGAATTGTCGACCTGTTGCTTGTGCCGTAGTGTTGGGTCTAAATGTTGTTCTAATGCCATGTATATGAAAATTGCGTGAATTTAATAAAAAGCTGTTAGCTTTTAGCTTTTAGCTTTTAGGCAATGCTGTGAAGACCATCATACATTATTCTCCGCTGCATTGCCTAAAAGCTAAAAGCTAATGGCTAATAGCTATTTGTTATCTTTGCGCCATGCAAACAAACGAAAATATTAATTACCAGGAAGGAGCCGTGATATTGATCAACAAGCCATTAACGTGGACTTCCTTCGATGTAGTACGTAAGATAAGAAATACCACCAAAGCAAAAATAGGTCACGCCGGCACGCTGGACCCATTGGCTACCGGGTTGCTGATTTGCTGCACCGGAAAAATGACAAAAAAGATTAATGAATACCAGGCACAGGAAAAGGAATATACCGGCACTTTTACATTAGGGGCTACTACGCCTACTTTTGATAAAGAATCCGAGCCTGAAAATTTTAAGGAGATCAGTCACCTCGATGAAGCCGCTATACTGGCTGCCACTCAGCCTTTTATCGGAGAAATTATGCAGCTGCCTCCCATTCACTCCGCCATCAAACAAAATGGCAAACCTATTTACCTGTTGGCCAGAAAAGGCGTAGATGTAAAAGTGGAGCCCCGTAAATTAACTATTTCGGAATTTGAGATCACCAAAATAGATTTGCCGCAAATACATTTCAGGGTAGTGTGCAGCACGGGTACGTATATACGTTCACTGGCGAATGATTATGGTGCTACGCTGGGTTGTGGTGCTTATCTGAGCAGTCTTTGCAGAACCCGTATCGGTAATTTCAAATTGTCGGATGCTACTGATATGGCTGATTTCATTGCTGCCAACACCGTTCCTAAAACGGATAACCAATAGCAATATTCCAGATAATATTCTCGCGCCGCCATCTACTGTCTTTCAAATCCCATTCGCTCATGTACCAGCCGTTTTTATTGCCGGTAAAGTAAGGTACTTTCAATGGGATGCCCCAATCCAGGCGGATGAGGAAGAAAGAGAAATCCAAACGCAGACCCGCGCCCGTGCCTATGGCCAGATCATGAAACAGCTGGTTGAACTGGAATTCGGAGCCGGGTCTGGAGGAATCTTTCCGGATCATCCAGATATTACCCATGTCTACGAAGGTGGCGCCTTTGAGGTTTACGCTACCACCAAACATTCTTAACAGATCGAAACGGTATTCTATGTTGCCTTCCAGCTTCATGTCGCCGGTTTGATCCGGAAATGTTTGTGCTGTGGCAGAGGTATCCTTGAAGGAGCCCGGGCCCAATGTACGCAAGCGCCATGCGCGGATACTGTTGGGACCACCGGAAGTAAACTGTCTTACATACGGCAGCACCTGTGAATAGCTGTACGGGATACCTACGCCGGCATAAGCCCGGGTGGCCAGACCGCTGTGCAGCCCAAGTTTCCAGAAGTGACGGTAATCTGCTTCTATCTTTACAAAATTTGAAATACTAACATTGGTCAGTGTTTCCAGGTTGGTTTTGTGCCCGCTTACACTGTTCATTAAACTGTTGATGCCGTTCAGCCACAGCCCTGATTCTTCCACATTTACCCGGAAATAGCTATAGTGGCGCTGATGCAGCACATCCTGGTTGCTATAGATGTAAGAAACATTTTCCCCACCAATCAATGCCGGTTCAAAACTGCGTTTCAGGTATGGATTGGTATTCACCACACTGTCCTGGAAAGTAGGATCCAGGCTAACGCCCACATAGTTCAACGTGATAGGCCGGATGATCCAGCGTTTATAGGCTGATTCATTCCAATCATAGCCATAGGAGGCATTGATACTGGTGACATCAAATTTTTCTACGCGTGAGAGGTAGTTCGCCCCCAGTGTTAACCGGGTTTTTACATTGGATCTGGGCGATTGTTTGATATTAAAAGGCAGCGCAAAACGTGGCCAGGTAAATGCTATTTCTCCGCCAAACTGTTTGGATTGCAGATCCCATCCGGACTGTTGCCGTACCAGTTCAATACCGGTATTCAGGGCCATACCCAGTTGGGTTGCCGTATTGTTCAAATTGATATGCCGGTAGTTGAGGGTAATGCCTGATCCCAACGTATAGTCGGAGCTGTTACTTAACTCAAAGGTGAGCCCCAGTTCCTGTTTGCGCCGTGGCGTGAGGAACAGGTAGGCATCCAGTGTGTTAGTGGAATCTTTTGGCTCTTTGTACTGAAGCGTAACAAATTGCCAGATGCCGATATCGTATAGTTTATTAACGGTATTGGTATACTGCTGCAGGGAATAAGTTTCTCCGGGCCGCAGTAATATAGATTTGGAAAGAATCTTTGGCTTCAGCATTTCCTGGTGATACCGGATGTTAATATACTTGCGGTCATCATGTTTCAGGGTGCTGTCGTTGGGATTGCCATTCAGTGAAAAGTCAGGATAGGCATAGATTTTACCGATATGATATTGTTGCCAGACGGCGATACTGTCTTCCGGATTTTTGATATGGATTTCTACGTCCATGGTGAGTTTATCCCTTCCTTTATTTTCATTGAAGATATTCACCAATCCTTCAAAAGGGTTGAGGGTATTACGGAACAGGGATTTATTCAAGGTATCTACGCTATACTCTATCGCATTACGGTTAAACTGATAATAGCCGGCATCTTTGATGAGCCGGGTAAGCCGTTCTCTTTCGCTGCCGAGGGTCGCCGATTTAAAGATTGTTCCTTTCTGCACCAGTGACAATTTTTCATTGGCTTTTACAATGTTTAAAATAGCCGTATCTGGTATTACATAGGTAATCTTATCTATAACGAAGTTCTTGCCTGTATTGACGTTGTAGGTGACATCCGTTTTTTGACGTTTGGTATTCGCCTCATAAGTTACGGTAGCATAAAAGAATCCCTGGTTATGGAGGTAGCTGCTCATGCGTTCCACAGATTCTTTGGATTTAGTGGAATCATATACTACCGGCTCTTCCAGGTTTCTTTTGGAGAGGACGAGGTTCCAGAACCAGTTTGATTTTTTCTCGTTATACTTCTGGTTATAGAGCCAAACTTTTATACGGGTGGTGAGTAATTTTTTGTTGGGTTGCTGGGTCATCAGCGATTTCGACGAGAGGGAGCTGCGGAGATCCTGTTTCTCGGTATTGAGTACCTCTCCCTGAACATCTACTTTACTACTGGTGTATAATGTTTGGTCCTTTTGGAGATATTTAGTGTTGGAACATGCCGCCAACGTGAATATTACAGCCAATAGCAGCAATTGTTTCAGCAATAAAATTCTGGACTTGGGAAGCAGCTGCATCACGGGCGAAAACGTTGTTAATAATTTTAAAAGCCATTCCTGACGAACCGGATACCATGCCTCTTCTTGGCTGATTAAAAGAAATCGTGTAGGTTTGGCCCCATGTTGTCAAAGGCGCAAATTAAATATATTCAATCATTACAGCACAAAAAAAACAGGCAAAAATCCAGCCAGTATGTGGCAGAGGGCGACAAGATCGTGCAGGAGCTGCTACAGGCGGGCATGCCCGTGAAAGGTGTATTTGCAACAGCCGATTGGCTGGAGCAACATACGGCCTTGCTGGATAGGTTGCCTGCGGGTGCAGTGGTAGAAGTGGATGCAACGGTGCTGAAGCAATTGTCGTCGCTCACCACGCCCAACAGGGCTATGGCTTTGCTGGATATGCCGGCCGCAGTTAACCCGTTGCCTGCAGCAGGTACGGCTGCACTGGCGTTGGAAGCCATACAGGACCCTGGTAATATGGGTACGCTTATTCGTATAGCCGACTGGTTTGGTATACCACAGATTATTTGTTCGCCGGATTGCGTGGATGTATATAATCCTAAAACTATACAAGCTACCATGGGTAGCATTATACGGGTACGTATAGCCGAATACGATATAAAGGCATTGTTACAGCAAACGAGTTTGTCTTCTTACGCCGCTACCCTGCAAGGTAAGAATATAGCGGAGTTCCCGGCCATGAAAGAAGGTATTATCCTGATTGGTAATGAAGGAAGAGGGTTAACGGAAGAAGTAATCGCACTGGCAACACACCGGATCACCATTCCCCGTCTCGGCGGTGCCGAATCTTTAAATGCCGCTGTGGCGGCAGGTATTATCTGTGGCCGGTTACTTATCTAAAAATCATGATACCCCGAATACTGTGTATATGTTTGTTTGTGTTGATAGCTGCCTGTACTCCTCCTGTACAGCGAAAAGTTACACCTGCTTTTTATTACTGGAAACAAACCTGGAACGGCAATACCAAAGAGCAGCAGTATGTGCAGCAGCTGCCGGCAAAGCGATTATACATCAAGCTATTTGATGTAGACGTAGACGAGGTGACGAAAGTGCCGCTGCCGGTGGCCATTTTCAGGAAGACGGCTCCCTTGCCCGCCGATGTGGATATTGTGCCGGTAGTATTCCTGATGAATGAGGTATGGGCACATTCGGATACCACACTTGCCCGCAACGTTGCTAAGCTAATGGCTGAATTATGTGATAGCATTCCGCCCGGACGCATTCCGGAAATACAGATAGATTGCGACTGGACACAGCGTAGCAAGGATGCTTACTTTTCCTTTATCAAACAACTTAAGCAAACACCTTTCTTTCAGCAACGGCGCATATCGGCTACTATCCGCCTATACCAGGTGAAATATGCCGCGCGTACAGGCATTCCGCCGGTAGACAAAGGACTGCTGATGTGCTATAATATGGGTGATTTGCGTAAGCCGGGCAGTCATAATTCTATTCTTGACCTGGACGGGATGGCATCTTATCTGGGAGATCAACGGGTTGCCAGATATCCCTTACCTTTGGATATTGCGTTACCCCTTTTTGAATGGAGTGTATTATTCCGCCACGATATCGGGTATGCAGGTATTTTAAGGAATGTTGGAGAAACGGAATTGCAAAACGCGGCGCTTTTTGCCCCAGGCCCGCCACACCTGTACACGGTACAGCAAGATACATTACTGAATGGCTATCCCTTAAAAAAAGGAAATGTGATCCGACGGGAAACTATCGATCCTTTAACATTGGAATCTTCGGCTAAGTTGGTAGCAAAACAGTTGCAGACCAAAGATCCGGTTATTATATTTTATCACCTTGATTCGTTGACGCTTCAAAATTATCCATTGGATGAACTACAAAAAATCATTCGTCTTTTTAATTAGCTTTTGTGCTGTTTTCTTTGGTAATGTGATCTACACCTTGTCCTGTGGCCCATCGCCAGATCCCTATGATTACTATATTTCCTTTTTTAGTCCATATACCAAAGGAGGCGGCTACGAGCCATTTTACTATACGTCGCTGAGTAGTTTTTATGGAGATCCTACGCCGTCGGAAGAAACGGCTAATGTGGGTGACTGGCAAAACTACACCGGCAAAGAGGTAACGGAAAAGGATATACGTGAATGTATTTACACCTATCAGGTGGAACAATTGTCGGCCATTGCCAATGGTAGCAATGTGTTACCGGATAGTGTGAAGAAAAATTCTTTTACACAGTTTTTATTGAAAGATAAAAATCAGGAGGCAGCCCGTTATTTATTGTTTGCCAAAACCTGCGAGCCAGCTGTGATCAATGCTGATCCATGGTCTGCGCCAGAACGGAATAATGAGTTACTGGAAAATTTGTATACCGAAGGGGAAGGATTATATAATAAAACAACAGATAAAGATATCCGTGAACGTTATGCTTTTCAACTGATTCGCCTGCAACATTATCGTAAAGATTACCAGGGATCGATTACTTCTTTCGATAAATTTTTTGAAGGAAAAGATAAATCCTCGCTGGTATATTTCAAGGCGTTGGCCCTGAAAGCGGGTGCCTTACTGCGTTTAAAAGATTCTGTGCAGAGTGCCTATTTGTTTTCACGTGTATTTGAAAAAGCGCCTTCCCTGCGGATTTCTTGTTTTACCAGTTTGATGTGGACCAACACCAGCAATGAACAGGTGTATCCGCTCTGTAAAGACAATCGCGAAAAATCCATGGTGGCAGCCATTTACGGCTTCGCCAACCCCGAACCGGATGTGGCGGCGCTGCGCAAGGTATATGCCTTTGATCCTGCTTCTCCTGCATTGAATATATTGCTGGGCAGGGAAATTAATAAACTGGAAGATGCATACTTTAGCCCGTATCTGAGCGCAGATCAGCCAGTCGGATTAATCAGCATTCAGGACTACTCTACCGAAGAAAAAAATAAGATGAAGGCAAGGCTAAACGCACTTCAAACAGTAGTGGATAGCATCGTGAACAAGGGTAAGTTGAAAGATATGGACCTGTGGCGGGTTTCATCTGCCTATATTTCCTATATCCGCAAAGATTACCCGGCAGCAAAGACCCGGCTGGACGAAGTGAAAACCAAAGACCCGGAAGTAAAAGATCAGTGGGAGATTGTGAACCTGCTGGTAAATATCAACCAGCAAACAACAATAGACAGTGTTTTCGAATCGCGTTTGCTGGCTTCTTTTAAATGGCTCGATAGCAAAATGTCTTCCGGGCGAAATTACCGGGATGACTGGTGGGGTATGCCTGACAAGGCCTATTTCTTTAAGAAAACTTATCGCAACCTGTTGTTTGCCATCCTGGCGCCCCGCTATCATCAGCAGGGAGATGTGCTGAAGGAAGCGCTCATCAGAGGCCGTTGTGATTCGCTGCAGATCAACGATTACTTTGTGTCTGGTGAAACCGCTGTATCGCAGGTAAGGGATGATATGAAATCAGCGGAGTTGATCCGGTTAAATGATTTTCTGCATAGGCCAGTGAAGTCGCCTTATGAGTCTTACCTGGCAGGCTTCTTCCCTAAAGAGTTATATATGGAAAGAATCATCGGGGAAAGTTATATGCGGGTACATGATTTCGCCAATGCGCGTGACTGGTTTAAAAAAGTACCGGCAGGTGCACAGGCTGTTTCCTACCTGGTATTTAAGGATCAGCTGCAGGATTTTGGTGCAGATACTGCTGAACAGCAATACAACAAAAAGATTACGCAGCAACAGTTTTGTGAGCGCATGGTGCAGTTGCAGGAAAAAATGAAGGTAGTGCCCGTACCGGCAAAAGTATACTACGATTATGCGTCGGCGTTATTCAGCATTTCTTACTATGGTAAAAGCTGGTTTTTTGTGAAAGACTACCGGCCAACTACCCAATGGTATACCACTAAATGCGATAAAGATCCGTTTGAAAAGCAGTATTTTGGTTGTTACGGTGCGGAAACCTATTACCTGAAGGCGGCGCAAGCCAGTACAGACAGGGATTTTAGAGCGCGCTGTGCATTTATGGCAGCACGTTGTTCACAAAAACATACGGCGGAGAATGAAGACGACAACAAATACATTTCTGCGTTGATCCATAACCGTTATTTCCCCTTGCTGACGACTAATTTTGCACAAACAAGCTTTTACCAACAGGTGTATGGGCAATGCAGTTACCTGCGGGACTATGTGAAAAGTGGCCGCAAAAAATAGTTACTTAAACTGAATCGCTTTTACCGGCGTTATGCGTTTGATAATGAGAGAAGGTAGCAGCAGAATCAAAGTACAGATCAGGAAGGTACCCAGGTTGATCAACACGATATCTGTCCAATGTATGGAGATAGCTGCTACCGACATATAGTACGACTCTTCCGGTAACTTGAATATGCCGGTGCTTTGCTGCAGGAAGGCGATGCCCAGCCCGAAGAAGTCACCAATCAGGATGCCCAGTATCACGATGTAAGCTGCCTGGAAAACAAATACCTGCTGAATATTCCAGTTACGCATGCCCAATGCCTTGGCAATACCTATCATATTGGTGCGTTCCAGGATCAGGATGAGTATAGCCGTGATCATATTGATGATGGCTACTATGGTCATGATGATGATGATGATCAATTCGTTTTGGTTCTGTAATTGCAGCCAGTCGAAGATGTTAGGATAAATATCCCGTACGGTGCGGGTAAACAGTTGATCCGGCAGCAGGTGATTGTCCATATAGCGGGCCGTGGAATCCATGTTGCGGTAATTGTTAAGCGTTATTTCGTAACCGCCTACCTGTGTGG
>NZ_DATCVJ010000627.1:0-3272 GCF_036566945.1 Chitinophaga sp.
GATAGCTGTTTGTGCACTGAAACAGAGATTGAGCAATTTAAAAAAGGTCATGTTTTTAAAGATCCTTTTCCTGATATTTAGGCTAGTCTAAAAAATAATTAAGACAAGTATAAAAATAGAATATAGTTTTGTTAAAAATAAGAACTCGGAAGTGTAACAATTGTTACTATCCTGAAATCCCGTTCTGTACTAAAATCTACATTGTTTACACACATGAAACATTTATCTGTATTACTATTTTTACTCTTTCTTACCTCGCTAACATATGCGCAACAAGGCTCCCTTAAAGGCGCCGTTACCAATAAAGATCGCAGGCCGGTGCAATTCGCGAACATCGCTATAAAGGAATTGCGTACCGGAACAACTGCCGACCAACAGGGGCTTTTCAATATTAAAAATGTAACGCCCGGCACTTATGATATCAAAATTACGATGGTGGGTTATCAGCCAGTCATGCTTAGAAAAACAATCGTAGCGGGACAAGCCACCCTGCTGAACATCTCTCTGGAAGAAGATTTATCAAAACTCAATGAAGTAGTAGTAACAGGGGTTTCGCGTGCCACAGCTGTTCGGAAAAATCCTATACCCATTGCCGTTATAGGCAAAAGAGAAATGAATATGAATGTGAATAATAACATTATCGATGCTATTATTAAAGGTGTACCTGGCGTGAGTGCAGTAACTACAGGACCTAATATTTCAAAACCCTTTATCCGCGGCTTAGGCTACAATCGTGTACTCACCTTGTTTGATGGTGTACGGCAGGAAGGGCAGCAATGGGGAGATGAACACGGAATAGAAATCGACCAGTACGGTATTTCCCGGGCAGAAGTGGTGAAAGGTCCTGCCAGTCTTACTTATGGCTCAGATGCATTGGCAGGTGTCATCAATATGATTCCCGATATCCCCGAACCCACCCCCGGAAAATTGCAGGGGAGCTTCCTCACGGATTACCACAGCAACAACGGTATGATAGGATCATCTCTTGGCCTGGCCTATGGTAGCAACGATTGGAAATATGTAGTAAGGGCTACTGCCAAAGCTGCACATAATTACCAGAATAAAGTAGATGGATACGTGTATGGTACCGCCTTTCGGGAGTATAACCTGACCGCACTGGCAAGAGTAGATAAATCCTGGGGCCACTCCCAGTTTGGTGCTACTTTATATGATAACACCCAGGAAATTCCGGATGGCAGCAGGGATTCTCTCACCCGTAAGTTTACAAAGCAGGTGAAGGAAGATGATGATATAAAAAACAGGCCACTGGTGCCTGAAGGAGATCTGCGTAGCTACGCCATCAACCCGTTGCATCAGCATATCCAACATTACCGGGTGTATAATCATACAAAATGGAATGTTGGTGCCGGAGATATCAATGCTATGCTGGGCGCACAACAAAGTATCCGCCGCGAATACAATCACCCGGAAATGCCCTTACAGCCAGGATTGTATGTGATGCTCAATACACTCAACTACGATGTACGTTATAATTTTCCGGTCATGAATGGCCTGGAAACAACGGTAGGTGTAAATGGAATGTATCAGTCTAATAAAAGTAAAAATGGAACTGATTTTCCCATTCCTGATTATAACCTGTTTGACATCGGTGGGTTCTTTTTTGCAAAAAAATCTTTCGGCAAGGTGGATGTTTCCGGTGGGATTCGATACGATAGTCGTAGCATCCGTTGGAATGACTTTTATGTAGGTCCTAATAAGCAAAATGGTTTTGAGCAGCATGTGTTACTGCCGGATACAGCAGGGGCGCATTTACAGTTTCCTGAGTTCAGTCACCGTTATACCGGCATCTCCGGCAGTGTGGGCGCTACCTGGAATATCAGTGAACGGATATTGGTAAAAGCCAATATTGCGAGAGGATACCGGGCGCCTAATATCACTGAAATTGGCTCCAATGGCCTCGATCCGGGGGCACATATCGTATACCTGGGCAACCGCGGTTTTAAGCCGGAATTTAGTTTGCAGGAAGATATCGGGATACAGGCCTGGCTACCCGATGCAGATATCAGTGTAGAATTATTTAACAATAATATTGAAAACTATATCTATCAGGCAAAGTTATACGATAATACCGGCAACCCGGTGGTGATAGTACCAGGGAATGCTACCTACAGTTATCAGCAATCGGCGGCCAGATTATATGGAGCGGAAGTAAGCGTTAATCTACATCCCCGTGGTATAAAGTGGTTAACCATGAATAACAGTATCGCCTATACGCAGGGCCGCAATGGCAATAAAGAATTGATCCGTACACATGGAGAAGAGGCGCGTTATATTCCTTTTATACCACCCACGCATATACGTAGTGAATTAAAAGCAACTACGCAGCGTAATCATGGGGTATTTTCCAAAACATATGTCCGTGTGGAAGCCGATGTAATAGCGGATCAGCCACATTTCTATGGGGTAGATGATACGGAAACATTCACCGCCGGGTATACCCTTTTTAATGCCGGTGCCGGTACCAGTATCGTTAATAAAAAAGGAAAAACAATTTGTGAGGTATTCCTGCAGCTGGATAATGTGTGGAATGTTGCTTATCAGGCTAATATGAATAGGTTGAAATATTTTGAGTATTACTCCTCCTCCCCCAATGGGCGCCTGGGTATTTATAATATGGGAAGAAATTTCAGTGCCAAAGTAATCGTACCTTTTTAGGTACGGTTACCACAGTTTGAGACCCAATTTAATACCTATCTGCAAACTGGGTAATACGCTCACCATCCGGCCATTGTTCAGAGATACGGTATTGTCGTCGAAATGATAAGTATTGTAGTGATAGATTTTACTGCGGATACCCACGCCGATGAAAGGGTCGAGGATGAAGCGGTCTTTCTTGAATTGTCGTCCGATTAAAAGCTGTAATCCTACAACACTTTTGTCACCGGAGTCTGTATAGGTAGTATTTTGAAAGGTATTGTCTTCGTTAGGATAGAAAACTTTTTTGTAAAAGATGACCGGCTCAAAATAAGTACCTGCTGCTCTGGCTGGCGCCATATCCCTTGAAATAAGATAGAGTCGTGCGCCAACGCGGAAGCCAAGGCCACGGCCATCTACAAATTGTTCTGTACTGAGATCCGGTTTCTTTTGTCCGATATCAATTTTCTTCGCCAGTACATAATCCGGATAATCAGTATAGATACCACTGATGCCCAATTCAAGACTGAAATTATCGGATATCTCCTGTTCAAGATAGATGTCCAATTCGTTTATTAATGTGGCTGGATTCACCTTCAGGTAGGTATTTCTACTCC
>NZ_DATCVJ010000628.1:0-6643 GCF_036566945.1 Chitinophaga sp.
AAAATCACCAAAATCAGTCTAATCCTGCCTAAAGACAAAGGCCGAAGGCCTTACCCTCCGCTCTCTCAAAAAAAATTTGCATTTTCTAAAAAAATGTTCCACTTTTGTTCTCGCTATGCAAAATATCATTACAAACAAACATTGGTGGTGGCACGGAATCAATTCCTGATCTGTGTTACAGTGCCATGTTTCGTTTAGAAATATATTTGGAAGGCCCGCTGTTACACAGCGGGCCTTCCGCTTTTTCAGCCCTTCCCATTTTACCATAAAACAAACACTTCACCCAATACATCATGCGTACCATCCAAGTAAAAACGAGATCCAAACAGATGCTGGCAGACATTTTCACGCCAGTGGGAATATATCTGCGGCTACGCGATAAATTCCCGGGTTCCATCCTCCTCGAAAGCACCGACTACAGGGCCAGTGACAACAGTTATTCGTTTATATGTGTGAAACCTATTGCAGGTATTGAAGTTACCTCCACTTCACACTTCGAATTCAAGTATCCTAACCTGCCCGTAGAAAAGAAAGAACTGAGAAATAAACAACAGGTACTGGATGAAATGGAGAAGTTCCTCGGTAACTATTCATTCACCGGCAAACACCCGGTACCAATGGCGCAGAGCCTCTTCGGCTACACCACCTTCGACGCCGTTCAGTTCTTCGAAACCATCGAATTCAATAAAAAGAAACAAGAAGCCGGTAATACCATTCCTTTGATGCGTTACCGCTATTATCAATATGTAATCGCCATCAATCACTTTAAAGATGAACTCTATCTTTGCGAAAACCAGGTAGAGGGCGTCGACAGCGAGTTTGAACTGATCGAATCACTCATCCGGCACAAAGATTCCCCAGGGTATCCTTTTGCTACTACCGGAGAAGAGGAAAGTAATATGACAGACGCGGAATATATGCAAATGGTAGAACAAGGTAAACAACACTGCTTCCGCGGAGACGTTTTCCAGGTAGTACTCTCCAGAGCTTTCCAGCAATCCTTTAAAGGCGACGAATTCAATGTTTACCGCGCTCTCCGCTCCATCAACCCTTCTCCTTATCTTTTCTTTTTCGATTACGGCGACTACAAACTAATGGGTTCCTCACCGGAAGCACAGATTGTGATCACAGATGGTAAAGCTACCATTCACCCCATTGCAGGCACTTTCCGCCGTACCGGAGACGATGAGCAGGATAAAATGCTGGCCAATAAACTGCTGGAAGATCCGAAGGAAAACGCAGAACACGTGATGCTGGTGGATCTGGCCCGCAATGACCTCAGCAGAAATGCAACAGAAGTGGAAGTAGCTTCCTACAGACAGGTACATTTCTATTCCCACGTTATCCACCTGGTAAGCGAAGTAACCGGAAAGGTAGATCCAACAATGAATCCATTTACCCTCCTGGCCTCTTCCTTCCCGGCAGGTACCCTGTCAGGTGCACCAAAATACCGCGCCATGGAAATCATTGACCAGTACGAACCCACTGCACGTGGCTTCTACGGTGGTTGTATAGGTGCTGTTGGTTTCAATGGCAACTTTAACCACGCCATCATGATCCGCTCCATACTCAGCAAAATGAATACCCTGTACTATCAGGCCGGCGCCGGCGTGGTAGCCAAATCAGTGGCTTCTTCCGAACTCGAAGAAGTAAACAACAAACTCAATGCGTTAAAACAAGCCATTCTGCTGGCACAAAAAATTTAGTATGAACATCCTCGTTTTCGATAACTACGACTCTTTTACATACAACCTCGTTCACCTCGTGGAAAAAATCATCAACGGTAAGGTTACCGTAGTACGCAATGATGAAATTCCATTGGAAAAAGTAAACGACTACGATAAAATAATTTTATCACCCGGTCCCGGTATTCCCGAAGAAGCAGGATTATTACTGCCCCTCATCAAAGAATATGCACCTACCAAATCCATCTTCGGCGTTTGTTTGGGTCAACAGGCCATCGGACAGGCTTTTGGCGCTTCACTCACTAACCTGAAAGAAGTATACCACGGCGTGGCGACCAATATTAATATCATTAAGGAAGATGGGCGCCTGTTTAAGGATTTGCCAAGACAAATAATGGCCGGTCGCTATCATTCCTGGGTAATTGATGAATCTACCCTGCCCGCTGAATTAACCATCACCGCGAAAGATGAAGATGGTTTTATCATGGCTTTACAACATAACAAATATGATGTAAGCGGCGTACAATTCCACCCGGAAAGCGTACTCACCCCGCAGGGCGAAAAGATCTTGAGAAACTGGTTAAGCCTGTAATGACAGCCATTCATCTTTACCAAATTTCAAACAACATTCATCTAACTAACAGCTAAAGGCTAACAACTAACAGCTAAAAGTTAACAGCTATCATGAAAAAGATTCTTAATTATCTCTTCGAACATAAAACTTTCAGCCGCGAAGCTGCTAAAGATATTCTGATCAGCATCTCCAAAGGCATGTTCAATGAAAGCGAACTGGCGGCTTTCATGACGGTGTACCTTATGCGCAGCATCACCATCGATGAACTGTTGGGCTTCCGCGATGCCTTGCTGGAACTCTGTGTACCCGTAAATTTAAACGGTTACGATGTACTCGACATCGTAGGTACCGGCGGGGATGCAAAAAATACCTTTAATATTTCTACCTTGTCGTGCTTTGTGGTGGCAGGAGCCGGCGCTAAAGTGGCCAAACATGGCAACTATGGCGTGTCTTCTGTTAGCGGTGCTTCCAATGTAATGGAACTGGTGGGCTACAAATTCAAAAGTGACGACGCCAAACTGAGAACAGAGCTGGAAGAATCAGGCATCTGTTTCCTCCATGCACCCCTGTTTCACCCCGCCCTGAAGCATGTTGCCGGTATTCGCCGTCAGCTGGGTATCCGTACGTTCTTTAATATGCTGGGACCACTGGTGAATCCGGCCTTCGCCAAACATCAGCTGATTGGCGTATATAGCCTGGAAATGGCAAGGGTATACAACTACCTGTTCCAGCAAACAGACAAACAGTTTGTGATTGTACACAGCCTCGATGGTTATGACGAAATATCACTGACCGCAGATACCAAAGTAATCACCAATAAAGGTGAACAGGACTGGACCCCGGAACAACTGGGTAAACGTAAAGTACACCAGGAAGATATCTACGGCGGTAACAGCACAGAAGAAGCCGCGAAGATCTTTATGAAGATCCTGAAAGGAGAAGGTACCTGGGCACAGAACTCCGTTGTATTTGCAAACGCAGCAATGGGACTGTACAGCCTCGGAAAATATAATTCGTATGATGATTGCTTCGCCGCCGCGGTGGAATCCCTGGAGTCGGGCAATGCACATACCGCATTTAAAAAACTGATTGCATTGCAGTCGTAGGATCATTTATCATGAAGAATATTTTAGCAGAAATAGTTGCACATAAACAAATAGAAGTAGCTGCCCGCAAATTACAGCGCAGCGCATCCGACCTGCAACAGTCACCCGGATTTGCCCGCGAAACCTTATCACTCCGTCATTTCCTGCAACAGCCGGAAAAGACCGGCATCATCGCGGAATTCAAACGCCGCTCTCCTTCCAAAGGAGTGATCAACGGAGAGGTAACTGTGCAGCAGGTAACCACGGCGTATACACGCTATGGCGCCTCCGGCTTGTCTGTTCTCACCGATGAAAAATATTTCGGTGGCTCCTCTGATGACCTGCAACAGGCCCGCAGCTTCAACCAGATCCCTATTCTGCGCAAAGATTTTGTGATAGATGAATACCAGATCCTCGAAGCAAAAGCCATCGGCGCAGATGTGATCCTGCTGATTGCTGAATGCCTCGACGCGGCGCAGGTAGCCTACCTCGCGGAATTTGCACATAACCTCGGCCTGGAAGTATTGCTGGAAGTACACAGCGAAGCACAACTGGAAAAAGTAACGGCACATACACACCTCGTAGGGGTGAACAACCGCGACCTGATCACTTTCCAGGTAGACTTTAACCGCTCCTGCGAACTGGCGCCGAAAATTCCGGCCGATAAAGTGAAGGTAGCCGAAAGCGGTATCAACGACCCCGCTTCCATCGTTACCCTCAAAGCTGCCGGGTTCCAGGGCTTCCTCATAGGAGAACATTTTATGAAACAAGAAGATCCTGCCCGCGCATTCGAAAATTTTGTACAAACACTTCATGATCTGGAACACAAATAATCATCCTATGCGTATAAAAGTTTGCGGCATTACAAGAATAAATGATTTGCAGGCGCTGGTGGCTAACAGCGTAGATTATGCAGGATTTATTTTTCATGAGAAATCACCTCGTTTTGCCGGCAACAAAATAGATGCAAGATCAGTACGTGAAACAACCGGTATCAGGAAAGTCGGCGTATTTGTAAATGCTTCACAAGCGCAGATACAACGTACCATCGCCGACTTCGCGCTGGATATGGTGCAGCTGCATGGCGACGAAACACCGGAGTTCTGTGCCACCATCCGGGAAACGATTCCGGTAGTCAAAGCTTTTCGTATAGGGGATAACGTTGACTGGCAAACGGAGCTGGCGCCATTTGTTCCTGTAACGGATTATTTCCTGTTCGATACCGCTTCCGTAAAATTATATGGCGGCACCGGTGAGCGCTTTAACTGGGAACTGCTTAACACTTACCCGTTTGACCATCCCTTCTTTTTAAGTGGTGGCATTACGCCGGATCAGGCAGCAGCTATCAGCGATCTGCAATTACCGGCACTGTTTGCAGCAGATGTAAACAGCAAGTTTGAAGACAGTCCCGGTGTGAAAAACATCGCGCTGGTAGAACATTTTGTAAAACAAATTCATTCATCAATAATAAAATAAACGGTCATGGATATTGCGATTAATACCGGCAACTCCAGGTATCAGGTGGATAAGAATGGCTATTATGGCAGATTTGGTGGGGCATACATTCCTGAAATGTTATTTCCCAATGTGGACGAATTACAAACCAAATATCTCGGCATACTCAGCGATCCCTCCTTTCAACAGGAGTTCGAAGCCCTGCTCACAGATTATGTAGGCAGACCTTCCCCTTTATATTTCGCTAAACGTTTGTCTGAAAAATATAAAGCGCAGATTTATCTCAAACGGGAAGACCTGAATCATACCGGTGCACATAAAGTAAATAACACCATCGGCCAGATCCTGCTGGCAAAGCGTTTGGGCAAACACCGCATCATCGCTGAAACCGGCGCCGGACAACATGGCGTGGCCACCGCAACGGTATGCGCCCTCATGGGCATGGAATGCGTGGTGTATATGGGCAGCATCGACATTGAAAGACAAGCGCCTAACGTAGCCCGCATGAAAATGCTCGGCGCTACCGTAGTTCCTGCTACCAGTGGCAGCAAAACCCTGAAAGACGCTACCAACGAAGCGATACGCGACTGGATCAATAATCCGGTAGATACACATTATATCCTCGGCACCGCCGCAGGCCCGCATCCATATCCTGATATGGTGGCACGCTTCCAATCGGTGATCAGCGAAGAAATAAAAAAACAACTGCTGGCTAAAACCGGTAGCGAAGATCCTAACTATGTAGTGGCCTGTATCGGTGGCGGAAGTAACGCTGCCGGCGCCTATTTCCATTATCTTGATAGGGAAAACGTAAAGCTGGTAGCCGTAGAAGCAGGCGGTAAAGGTGTACACAGCGGTTTTTCTGCTGCCACCACCCAGCTGGGCACCATTGGTATTATCCATGCCAGCAAAACCCTGCTTATGCAAACAGATGATGGGCAAATCACTGAACCACACTCTATCTCCGCAGGACTGGATTATCCCGGCATCGGACCTATGCACGCCCACCTGTATGAGTCAGGTCGCGCACAGTTCCTGTCTGCCACCGACGACGAAGCCCTCGCTGCTGCTTATGAACTGAGCCTGCTGGAAGGAATTATCCCGGCCATGGAATCAGCTCACGCACTGGCCAAGTTGAAAGACCTGACCCTCAAAGCAGATGATGTAGTAGTGGTATGCCTTTCCGGCCGCGGTGATAAAGACCTGGATACCTATATCCGTCACATGAATAAATAAAATGGATTATGCAAAATCGTATTGATCAACTGTTTGCCACAAAGCAACACGGCGTTTTAAATATATATTGCACGGCTGGTTTTCCGCAGTTAAATGATACCCTGCCGGTAATGACTGCCCTGCAACAACATGGTGCGGATCTCATTGAACTGGGTATGCCTTTCTCCGATCCTCTGGCCGATGGCCCGGTGATCCAGGACAGCAGCACCAAAGCCCTGCAGAACGGAATGAGCCTACACACTCTTTTTAATCAGCTCACCGGTTTCAGAGAAAAGATACAGGTACCCGTTATCCTCATGGGATACTTTAATCCTGTATTGACTTACGGCGTTGAAGCCTTTTGTGCCAAATGCGCGGAAGTAGGAGTAGACGGTATCATCGTACCCGACCTGCCTATGGCGGAGTATGAAAATGAATACAGACCTATCTTTGAAAAATATAACCTGCACCTCATCTTCCTGATAACTCCAGAAACAAGCGAAGCAAGGATCCGGAAAATAGACAGCCTGAGTAAAGGCTTTATCTATGCCGTATCTTCTTCCTCCACCACCGGAAAAGACAAGGACATGAACGATCAACAGGCTTATTTTGAGCGATTAAAAAAATTA
>NZ_DATCVJ010000629.1:0-1735 GCF_036566945.1 Chitinophaga sp.
TTCTGGAATTTATGTATCACCTGGCTAATATAGCTATAAACACATATTTAGGAAGATGAAAGCAGATTTATATATCCGTGTAAGCACTGATGAGCAGGCAGATAAAGGTTTTTCCCAGAGAGACCAAGAGGAAAGATTACGCAAGTACTGCCAGAATAACCAAATATCCATCCGTAAAGTGATTTTGGAGGATCATTCAGCCAAAACGTTTGAACGCCCGGAGTGGCGCAATGAGATCCTTGACCTGAAAAAGCGGAAAGATCAAATAGATGTTATCCTATTCACCAAATGGGATAGATTTAGTCGTAATGCCGGAGATGCTTACCAGATGATTAATATCCTTCGCAAGTTGGGAGTAGAGCCACAGGCTATTGAGCAACCATTGGATATGGCGGTTCCTGAAAACAAAATAATGCTGGCGGTATATCTTGCAGCTCCTGAAGTAGAAAATGACCGGAGAGCATTGAACGTATTGTATGGTATGCGCAGAGCTAAAAAGGAAGGTCGCTGGATGGGGCAGGCCCCCGTAGGATACGCTAATAAGATAACGGAAGACATGCGGAAGTACATCGCACCTGTAGAGCCATATGCGAGCATTATGAAGTGGGTCTTCAACATGATGGTAACAGGACAGTACCAAGTAGAGCAGCTTTATAAAGAAGCCCGCCTGAAAGGTATTAGGTGCTGTAAAACGAATTTCTGGAATCTGCTCAGGAACCCGGTCTACTGCGGAAAAATTTATCTATCTGCTTACAAGGACGAACCAAGTACACATGTCCCCGGTTTGCATGAGCCTATCATATCAGAATCGTTGTTTTATGAAGTGCAGGACTTGCTGGACGGCAAGAAAAAGAACTACCGCACTAAAGTAGGGTCACAGGAGATCATGCAACTGAGGGGGCACTTGCTTTGCCCTAAATGTGGTCACCTGTTAACTGGTAGCGCTTCGCGTGGCAGGAACGGGATTTATTATTACTATCATTGTAAGTCGTCATGCGGCGCACGTTTCAAAGCAGAAGCGGCAAATGATCTTTTTACAAAAGAGCTACGGAAATTTGTTCCCCGTGTCGGCATGGCAGAATCTTACAAGGTGGTAGTTAATGCTGCATATAAGGCACAAGCAAAAGGACAACGCAGCGAGGTAAAGGAAATTACCGATCAATTAAATGAGGCCCAAAATGATATTGCTAAAGCAAGGAAATTGCTATTAAAAGAAGAAATAGATGCTGCCGATTATAAAACAATCAAAGGGGAGAGCGAAAAACGAATCATGCTATTGGAGGCCAAATTAATGGATGCCGCAAAGAATACAAGTAATATAGAATCTCTATTGGATAATGCGGTAAAATCCCTTGTAACCCTTGACCAGCTTTATAAAGACGGTGATGTGAAGAAGAAGCGGCAAATTATTGGTTCGATTTTCCCGGAAAAACTCGTTTTTGACGGAAGCCATTATCGAACCGCTAGGTTGAACGAAGCCGTTAAGTTGGATCAAGTTGAAAACTTGGGGGATTAGTGGAAATTTTAAGCATAAAGTTTAGTCAATCTGTAAAGAAAAAATTCTACGTCCCGTACACCTCTGAGTGCATTCCTTAAGGACTTTATTTTGGCATTAAAAGACTCCGCAGCTGCGTTGGTGGCCCTGTTATTGAAGAAGTTGAGAATGCCCAAATAATGAGTTCTGATGGTCCTGGCAACGGTTTTAAAAGATAATATCCCTGCTTCTTCTACGTCA
>NZ_DATCVJ010000630.1:0-17042 GCF_036566945.1 Chitinophaga sp.
AATTATTGAGCGCTGAACAAATCTACCGCAGGCCATGCGGTGTTGGGATCATTTACGGCTTTCCAGAGAAGTCCGTCGAGATCATTAAAGAAGCTGCTATCTGTGCGGGTATTACACAGCATTACCCAGGTAAATCCATGATGAGAGCGAATAATTTCGCTGGCGGTACCGGGTAGTGAACCGGAGTGCCACCAGTTGTGATAAGGGTTCACGGCCCATCCCAGCGCATAGCCAGGATTGGCCGTGGAGCCGGTCGTCATGTGGGTGATGGCGGTATCTGATAAAATATCTGCCGGCGCAGGGAATCCGTCTACGTGTACTAACAGGCGTGCAAGATCGGTAGCAGAGGCAATCCATCCGCCATGTGCATCCATGCGGGTAATATTGTAAATGTAAGGTTGTTCGCCATGTTGTCCGTAGTACACTACTTCATTTGTTTTTTGTTGTGAGCGGGTGTTAGCACCTATTTGCATCGTGGTGATGCCGGAAGGTTGCAGCACGTTTTTTTTTACATACGCTTCATACGACATACCCGATACTTTTTCTATGATTCTGCCGAGTATGCAATAGCCGAAATTGGAATATGCATATACGGTGCCGGGTGTATTTTCCAGTGGCTGGTGGGTGATGGTCCATGAAATGAGTTCATCTGCCGACATAGCAGGGTGGCTGAACATGGGATCTGTGCCGTTGTTGGTCCAGCCGCCGGCGGTATGTTGCAGCAGTTGGCGAATGGTAATTTTCCGGAGGTTTTCTGGGTAAGGTGGTTGACCATAGGTGGTACCGAGTACGCCTTTCTTTCCAAATACGGTGGCATCGAGCGATAGCTTTTTAGCATCCACCAATTTAAGTATAGCCGTCGCCGTTATACACTTTGAAACACTGGCGATACGAAATAAACTATTGGTGGTGACGGGAGTTTGTTGCAACGTATCTGCGTACCCGTAGCCTTGGGCATATACCAGTTTGCCGTGGTGTGTAATGGCGATGGCCATGCCGGGAACGTGGTATTGTGTCATAAAGCTGTTGACCGTATGATCTACCTGTGGCAGGTTTTGGGCGGTGGCAGTAAGACTTACAGTGAAGCATAGGAGCAGATAGTAAAATGGTATAAGGGCACGTCTCATTTCATTAAGGTACAAAAATATTTCCTTCGAGGTAAGTCTTGCAATGGCCGCCAATCAATACGCGGTCGCCTGCATCCACACAATACAATTTTCCTGTTCGGGCAGATACCTGTAGGGCCACCATTTCTTTTTTATCCAGTTGTGCGCTCCAGAAGGGTATGAGGGAGCAATGGGCCGATCCGGTGACAGGATCTTCAAAGATGCTGGCTTGTGGGGTAAAGAAGCGGGATACGAAATCTACTTCTTTTCCTTTGGCGGTGGCGATGATGCCGCCGGGGTCCAGGTTGACCTGGTCAAGGATAGCTTTGTCGGGCCGGAGGTTGCGAACAATTTCTTCATCATGATATACGAGGATATAGTCTCTGGCTTTGAGTACTTCCATGGGATAAACGCCCATGCCTTTTAATATTTCAGGTGGGAGAGAAGCGGCTGTAGCGGGTCTTGACGGAAAGTTGAGCGTGAGCAGGTCTTTATTTTTGCTCACTATAAGCGGGCCGCTTTGTGTATGAAAGGTGAGCTGGTGCATATCCCAGCCCAGGTGATTAAAGAGTACATGTGCGGCGGCGAGGGTCGCGTGTCCGCAGAGGTCCATTTCTATTTCCGGTGTAAACCATCTCAGTTCATAGTGACCTGATTGCGCGGTGGGTATAAAAAAGGCGGTTTCCGGCAGGAAGTTTTCGGCGGCAATTTGCTGCAGGGTATCTGTTGGCAGCCAGGCTTCCAAATGGCACACTGCCGCCGGGTTGCCGTGAAACAGCTCGGTGGTGAAAGCATCTACCTGATAAATGGGTATATGTGGCATAATGAAGTTGATTTACCAGATCCTAAAGTTATCGTTTTTTTAGGTGAGCCGGTTGGCAGGCAGCTGCTATTGGCAAGCTGCGGGTGCGCGGGAGGGTAACTGCCCAGAACACCAATCCCATGGCGCTGATGGCGGCGCCGAGTATGCATACACCCGTCCATCCAGCGTGGGCATAGGTAGTGGTGGCGGCAATGCTACCGATGCCGCTGCCGATGGAATAGAACAGCATATAGCCCGCCACGAGCCGGTTGCGTGATTCCGGGCGGATCTGGTAAATCATGCTTTGATTGGTGACATGTACGGCCTGTATGGCCAGGTCGAGTATAATAATGCCGGCAATGAGTGCGGATATAGACTGTGTAGTGAAGCTCAGTGGAATCCAGGAAAGGAGCAGTAAGGAGAGTGCAACGCCGGTGGTCCATTGTCCGCGGCCGCGATCGGCAAGTTGCCCGGCTCTGGCGGCTCCCAGCGCGCCGGCTACGCCAATTAAACCAAATGTGCCGATGACGGTATGCGAGAAGTGATAGGGTGGGGCGCTGAGTGGTAACACGAGGGAAGTCCATAATACGCTGAAGGCGGCAAAGATGAACATGGCCAGGATGGCGCGTACCCTAAGAATACGCTCCTCGAAGAAGAGCCGGAAAACAGAGGTCAGCAGTTGGGGGTAAGAAGCGACTACTTTGCCAGGATCATTTTTAGGGAGTACGCGGAATAAGGCGATGGCGGTGAGGAGCATCAACGCCGCTGAGAAGACGTATACCGCCCTCCATCCGGCCAGGTCTGCCAGGGTGCCGGAAATGGTGCGGGCGAGCAGGATGCCTAATACTACCCCGCTGGTAACGAGTCCTACGATGCGGCCGCGCTCTGTGGGAGCTGCGAGTGTAGCGGCGTAAGCCACCAGTGTTTGGGTGACTACCGCCAGCAATCCCACCGCGGCAATGCCTGCAAAGAAAGGTGCCTGTATTGGCGCCCAGGCCACTACCAGCAGGGCCAACACGGCGAGCAGCAGTTGCGTAACGATGAGTCGACGGCGGTTGAACAGGTCGCCCAAAGGTAGCAGTAACAATAATCCCAGGGCATACCCTGTTTGCGTGATGGTAACAATCATGCCTACATCACCGGGTTGGATATGAAGGTCTTGCCCCATGGTGTTGAGTAATGGCTGGGCATAGTATACATTGGCAACAGCGCATCCGCTGGCAGCGGCAAATAGTAATGCCGTGGATCGGGTAAGTGCAGTGGTTTTTTCCATGAAAAGTGGTTTTTATTTTGTACTAAATGGTACAAAATAGCGTATGAGAATATATTAAATATTGTCCGGGTAATTTGTGATGTCTGCGTTTAGGCCATCACTATTCCAGTATTTTCAATTGTATTTCTATGATAGCAGAGAGGGATTCATTATCGGGATAAATTCTCCGGGTGATACCTAATCCGTTCCAGTTATTGAGTAGCATTCGGGCCAGCAGTGCGGGCTCCAGCTTTGACTTCAGCTTTCCTTGTTCTTTACCGCGCAGCAGGGCTTTCAGGAAAAGTCCTTCGAGTTCCTGCAGGTGGTGCGCTGCTTTTTTCATCAGCAGGACCTCGGTATTGGAGAGTTCTGCTACAGCGTTGCCCATGATGCAGCCGCGTTGGTGGATTTTTTTGGGGCTATCGGTGATCCTGCGGAAAAATTGCCGGATATATGCTATGGCGTCTGGTGCTTCGTCCAGTTCTTTTTTAAACCGGGCGATGGCTTTATCGCTGTTTTGTCCGAGTGCTCTTTCAAAGAGTTCTTTTTTTCCTCCTTTAAAGGCGAGGTAGAAACTACCTTTGCCGATGCCCATTTCCGCCAGGAGGTCTTCCGTAGAAGTAGCTTCATATCCTTGCCGCCAAAAGAGATCAGCTGCTTTGCTGATCACTTCCTGATCATCGAATATTTTAGGTCTGCCTGACATTGTTCCTCTATTTTAACCCAAAGGTATATTCTTTACCGACTAGTACAAAATTTTTCCGGCAACAAAAAACCTGCGATCTGCGCAGGTTTTCGTTTGTGTTGGAAATAAATTGGTTAGTGGTGCGGGGTTTGTGGGTGGAGCAATTGGAACAACGCTTTTTGCAGATCATCATTATGAAGGTTGTTTAATTGCTCGGTTGCTATTTCGTAGAAGGCAGACTTTTTACCTAATACGCCGATAACAAACGTATGCCCGGCCTGCACCGGTTCAGCTGTTTGAGGATGTTTTTTTGATAGTGTTACCACTACATCTTTTGATTTTGACATGTGGTGAATATAATTAAAAAAATCGGGATTGGGGAGCTGTTCGGTGCAGAGGTGGATGCTATGGGCTTTTATGATAATATATTACTATTTTAGCGTATGACTGCAATATTTAGTAAGCGGGCGCGATTTGAGGGCTGTATTTTAGGAGGCGCCATTGGCGACGCCTGGGGAAGTTGTTTTGAAAATGTGGTGGCCCAAAATGATCAGCGTACTTTTTATCTGGGAAAGATAACGCCACCGCCACCACAGTGGATGCTGACCGATGATACCTGGCTCACACTGGCTACCTGTGAAGTATTATCTTCCAATAAAAATACGGACGCACTGGCAGCACAATTCCTGCAATATTATAAAACCGGAAGAATGGCCGGCATCGGCGCCAGTACCTTAAAAGCCATGCAGGATTTATCTGCGGGTATCCATTGGCGTTATGCCGGGACTAGTGGTGAATACAGTGCCGGAAATGGCGCCGCCATGAGAATAGCGCCTTTTGCATTTTGGGATAGCCGTTCCCGTGAGGACGTCAGAGATGCCTGCAGGATCACACATAAAAATGAAGAAGCTTATACAGGTGCGCTGGCAGTGGTATTGGCAATACGTGCTGCCATAGCGGGCACCTGGACTACCGACGCGGATCTTTTTGATATCCTTATTCCACAACTACCGGATACGCGCCTACGCGACAGGATGATCGCCATTCAGCAACTGGGGCCTGCTGCCGGAATCAAAGAAGTAGCCGCCCTGGGTAATAATGGATATGTAGTGAACAGTGTTCCGCTGGCTTTGTTTGCCGCTTCAAGGGCAGCACATATGGGGATGCAGGATATGTTTGCCGCCATCATCGCAGCTGGCGGCGATACCGACACCAACGCCTCTATCGCCGGGCAGGTAGCGGGTTCGTTATTAGGACCCACAAAAATTCCGGCAGCCTTGTTACAAAAGTTACAATCGCTGCCGGAATATGTATATATCGATCGGGTACTCGTGCACTGTTCCCCTACGTAGATTAGCTCACTCTTACGCCATGCAATAATTTTTCCATCGCATTTTGTAATGATCCCGCGCGTGTTACTTCTCCTGAATTCACGAAAAATATTTCATCTGCATTTTCAATGGTATTCAGTCGGTGGGCAATGATGACACGGGTGGTGTCTGCAGGTAATTTTTCCAGAATTTCACCCAGCAGTTGTTCTGTTACGGTATCAATATTAGCCGTTGCCTCATCGAGGATCAATAAATCCGGCTTGCGGAGAACGGCCCGCATAAAGGCGATCAGCTGTTTTTGACCCAGGCTCACCCCGTCGCCGCCAGATACTACTTTTGTTTCCAGTCCTTCTTCAAAGATGGCCAGTAGTTTTTCCAGGTTGGCTTCTTTGATCACTGCGGTTAGCTGGTCGTTGGAATAATCTTTATACAGCGGATTACCGTATAAAATATTTTCTTTTACCGTGCCGGTAAACAGGAATGGCTCCTGTAAAATGAAACCAATTTTTTGTGAGCGTTCATCGGCATCATAGCCACGTATATCTTTTCCGTTCAGGAGTACGGTGCCTTGCGTAGGATCGTACAAACGTGCAATGAGTGACGCAGTGGTGGTTTTGCCGCCGCCGGTAGGACCCACGAGGGCATATGTTTTACCTTTTTCTAGTGAGAGACTGATGTTGTGTAATATCTCTCTGCCTTCAGGATAGCCAAAATGTACATTCCTGAATTCCAGCAAAGGAGGATTGGGAGTGTTGACCGTAGCCACTGGTGTGGTGATCAGGTCTGTTTCCAATGCCAGTATTTCTGAGATCCTGTCCCATCCGGCCATGGCTACCTGGAAGTTAGCCCACAGCGTAGCGAGTTGTCGTAATGGATTGTAGAAATAAGTAGCGTATGCCAGGTAACTCACGAGCAAGCCTATACTAAATTCTCCCTGTGTAATCAGGTAGATACCACCTGTCAGTACCAGCAACTGTGCGATACTGGCACACATGGCATAGAAAGGCAGGAAGATGTTATTGGCCAAACCGGCGCCAATAGCCGTGTCATAGTTCTTTTCGTTGGCTTCATTGAAGCGTTTTCTAAAGTAGTCGCGGCGGTTAAAGGCAACGATCACTTTAAAATTGCCGAGACTTTCCTGAATTTCCGCGCTCATACCGCCGACTGTTTTCAGGTTGGCGGCATTTTTTCTTTTGATCCAGGGCGATAAGATCCTGGTGAAGATCAGGATGAGCAAAGCCGGCGCCAGTGCGGCGATACCTATTTTGTAATTGATCACCAGCAGGAAGATACCGGCGCCGATCATGGTGGCAATGTTACCTACAAACTGCATCAGCGACTGAGAAAAAAACTGGTTGAGCTTATCGGTGTCGTTGTTCACACGGGAAATAAGATCTCCGGCTTTATTCTGATTAAAAAAGGCGACCGGCAGCTGTTGTATTTTACTGAAGATGGAATTACGGAGAGTGAACAAAGTACGTTGTCCTACGCCTCCCATCAGTTTTGTTTGAAAGAAGCTGGTAAATAATGCCACCAGGTACATACACAGTAAAATACCCGAGAACACTAATACGCCGTGGTATTGTTTATGTTGTACATAGTGATCGATCGTGTAACCAATTAAAAATGGCCCCAGCAGGTTGAGCGTAGAGTTCAGCAGGATGGCTGATAACGCGATGATCAGATTTTTTTTCTCATGAGAAATCAGTTGCAGCAGATTTCTGAATGCAGTGTAGTTGGATGTTTTATGATCCTTCCCGGTATACTTGTTAAGATTGTAATTCATAGTTGCTGGTACTTTGTTGGGAATTAAAGATCTGGATGTACTCAGGACTGGAATTGATCAGTTCATCGTGTGTACCACTGGCAATAATTTCGCCCTGCATGAGCAGGATGATCTGGTCGTAATGTGTCACAGAAGAAATTTTCTGTGTTACAGACAGGAGGGTAGTACCCGGATATTCTGTCTGAACGTTACCCAGTATTTTCTTTTCCGTATTGGTATCTACACGGGCGGTGAAATCGTCCAGCAGCAAGATCTTCGGGTTAATGGCCAGTGCGCGTGCCAGCATGATGCGTTGTTTTTGTCCGCCGGAAAGACTGGCGCCTCTTTCTGATACGATGGTATTCAGTTTTTCCGGAAGGGCTTCGGTGAACTCTTTGAGTTCTGCCGTGTACAATGCTTTTTCCAGAGAAGCATCTGTAACGCTATCGTTGAAGGCGATGTTTTCGCGGATGCTCATATTAAAGATGATGCTGTCCTGGAATACAAAGCCAATCTGGCTATGGAAGGATTCAGAATTGTAGTCTGTTACCGGGCGACCATCTATCAGCACGGTGCCGGACGAAGGTTTTATGAGGCCGGTCAGTAAATACAGCAGTTGGGTTTTACCCGCTGCGGTAGGACCAATGACGGCTACTTTCGATCCGGCTTTTACGGAGAAAGAGATGTTTTTAAGCACTGGTTTCTGACCGTAGTTGACGGTAACATCCCTGAATTCGATGTCTCCCTTAACAGGGGTAGTAATAGTACCACCGGGCATAATATCCGGCATATTGATCACGGCGCTGATTCTTTGGTAGGAGGCAGTGGCCTGTGCAATAATATTGCTCATAAAGCCAATGACCAGTATCGGGAAGATCAGCAGTGCGAGGTAGCTATTGAAAGCGGCAAAGTCGCCCAGGCTCATGGTGTCGTTGATCACAAAATGTCCGCCCAGTGAGAGTATTAATAATCCGGCGATGCCGGCGGAGAAAGTGATCACGGGAATGAGTCCTGCAAACATGCGCACAATAGAAAGACCGAAGTTCATGGCTTTGCCATTGGCGTCGAGGAATTTTTCATATTCCAGTTGCTGGGAATTGATAACGCGGATCAGTGCCGCGCCTAAAATACTTTCGTTGATTACTTTATTGAGCCAGTCCATCACTTCCCTGCTTTTGATAAACAGGGCCCTTACCTTACGTAATACCAGGAAAAAGGTGATACCGATTACGGGTAGGGTAGCAATTACTGCCAGCGCCAGTTTCCAGTTGATGGTGAGCAGCAAAATGCTGGCGCCAATAATAATAAACAGGGAAGATACCAGGGAAACGATCGCCTGGGATACAAATAATTTGATGGAATCCACATCGGCAATCAGGTTGGTCAGCAACCGGGAAGGGTTGGCCTGTTCTATCCAGGCGTAGCTTTGGCCGGATATTTTGTCTGATATTTTGGTGCGGAGATTCCGGGCTACTTTTTCAGACACATATGTTTGTATGATGTTCTGAAGATAAGTAAACACGAGGATGATGACGATTGCCACCAGGAATTTTATCAGTAGCGGATTGAGCTGAAAGGTACCCTGCTCATATGCGTCAATGCCGTTTCCGATAATTTTTGGCAGCCATAAGTTGAGGCCATTGCTCAACAGCGTAAACAGTATCAGCAAAACAACCATTCCCATATATGGTTGCAGCAGACTGAATATGCCGGCTTCTTTCTTTTTAGTACCAGCTTCTTGTTTCATCTTACCAGATATGTTTTGCAGCTAAAAACAGGATTTCCATTTTGAAGACGCGTGAGTCCTGTAAATATTGTATAATACGCGGCAAGATATTACTTTTTTTAGCTGTTGCGACCTTTTTTAGGATGGGCTGTTATTGAATACAGCGAAGAATGCCCGTATTCTCCGCTGTATTCCCGAGGTGTTTAAACAGATAATGTTGCCTGTTGTTTCTTTTCGTAAATCGCGCTGGCAAACCACTGAAAGTCGTCCATAAATTTTTGTGCCGATCTGCTGGTAAATTCATTGGTCAATTCCTGTGCTTCATTGAAAGCGCCATATACTTCCGGCACCAGTAATTTGGAGGGAAGTGGGAACGCGCCTAAGCTGAGGATGACCTGCTGTAGCTGTGTAGCGGCATTGATACCGCCAAACTTGCCCGCGCTGACGGTGACGATACCGATGGCTTTTTTCGAAAATTCGCCGTAAAAATAATCGAGGGCATTTTTCAGTACGCCGGAAAAGCTGCCATGGTATTCTGGTGTCACCATGATGATGGCATCTGCTGCGTGCAGCCGGTTGCTTAAATCCTGTACTTCTGCCGGCAGCTGCGGATGCTTGCCTACGCGCTCTTCCAGCATGGGGAGGGGCGTTTCTGCCAGGTCTATCAGGTCAATGGTGCTGCCGTTGGCGGCTAATTTATGTTGGAGGTAGTGGGCGATCTTCTGGGATTGCCTTCCCTGCCGGATACTACCAATGATGATGGCTATTTTCATGATAAAATGTTTTAAGTTTAAAGTATGTGCATGCGAAAGCGATGCCTGTTGCGGAAAGCAATAAGGCTGCAATAGCTTTGGCTGTTGATTAGCAGTAGTTGAATGATATCAGCCGGAGGGCCCTGCCAGCTGATATAACGGAGTAGTAGTTTTGTATCACCGCCTACACTTCGCTGCACACGGTATACGCGCGGCAGTGCCGGTGTTGCGGGATCGCAACTATTCGTTTTAGTTATGGGACAAAGATAGTATCTTTGCTGAATAAACCAAATAAACACTTTGTTTATTATGAATAATAATTTTGCCGACAATGAACGGGCGATATGGATACTTAAAACCAAGGGACCACAACCTTTGTGCGCACTAGCCGAAGAGTTGAAGGTAACCATGGAAGGCGCGCGTTTTCAATTGCTCAAACTGGCAAATGAAGGATTGGTAGAAGCAACAACCGAGTCGAAAGGCAGAGGAAGACCCAAACAGATCTGGTCTTTAACAGATGCGGGCAATGCCCGTTTCCCGGATCGCCATCAGGATCTGGCGCTGAAGCTACTCTGTAATATGAGTAATACTTTGTCGCCCGAAAACATGGGCAAAGTGCTGGATGCTACCGCACAAAGCACCCGGGAGAAATACCAGGAAGAACTGAAAGACTGCAAAGACCTGGAAAGTAAGGTGCTACAGCTGGCCGATCTCCGCAAGCGGGAGGGCTACATGGCCGAGTTCAAAAAAGAAGGCGATAGTTTTTTGCTGATAGAAAACCATTGTCCTATTCAGGCCGCCGCTAAATGTTGTAATTATTTTTGCCAGATGGAACAGGATATGTTTGCTGCATTGCTGGGGAAAGGCGCGGCGATAGAGCGGATAGAGCATATACCTGGCGGGCAACGGCGTTGTGTGTATCGAATTTCGGGGAAGTGAGTTTTGTTTTATATCTTAGGGAGATGATTAACCGAAAAAATTCCTCGTTGTTGCTGGGCTGCTGACAGGCGGTCATCAACAAATATTTATATCCACCTATACTGTGTAAATGTTATCCTTATGACTATTATTGTAAGAGTTGGCGCTTTTGCCGCCATAGCAGCCGGGGTTGCCGGTATGTTTTTTTGTCTCCCTTTTCTTTTTTCTGCACGCATGGAAGATTTGGCAGGCGCCGGATTTCCTTTCGTCGGTGGGACTATTCTGGCAGGTGCAGGATTAATCGCGCTATCAAAAACTTCATTTGAAAAAATTGCCATTGTAAATAGTATTGCCAGATGGGGATCTTTCGCGGCCATAGCAGCCGGTATTGGGGCATGTTTTTTTGTCTTCCTTTCCTCTTTTCAGCAAGGATAGCAGACCTTGTTGGAGCAGGCTTCCCGTTTATGGGGGGTGCCGTTATTTCGGGGGCGGGATTGACAGCGTTATCTAACTTATCTGCTGCTAAAGAGCATTCATAGTGGAAGCAATTATTTTTTGTGGCATTCAGGCTACCGGTAAAACTTCCTTTTATAAACAACATTTTTTTGATACACATATGCGGATCTCGATGGATCAGCTGCATACCCGTAACAAAGAAGGTCGTTTTTTAGAGGTATGTTTTTCCGTGCAACAACCATTTGTAGTAGATAATACCAATGCTGGTAAAGCGGAGCGGGAGAAATACATCACGCTGGCAAAGCAGTATAAATTCAAAGTGACAGGATATTATTTCAAGTCGGCGCTGGCAGGAGCCATTGCGCGTAACAACAACCGGTCGGGCAAAGCATTTATCCCGGAAGTGGGTATTCGCGGGACTTACAGCCGGCTGGAGCTGCCCTCTTTGGAAGAGGGATTTGATGAATTATATTTTGTAGAGATAGTAGACAATATGTTTGTTATAAAACCCTGGACGAATGAAGTTTGATGATCTTGATTTAAAAATGCGGGTGTATGAAACGGCGCATGATACACAGGTACTACCTGGTATGTATATGGTGGCAAGGATTGATGGGCGTGGGTTTACCCGCCTGACCAAAGAAACGCATCCTTTTGAAGCCCCTTTCGATGTACGTTTCCGCGATTATATGATTGCCACTACGGAGCACCTGATGAATTGCGGGTTTAAAGTCATTTATGGCTATACGCAAAGTGATGAAATCTCTTTATTATTTGATTTGAATGAAACAGCTTTCTCGCGGAAGCACCGGAAGTATACTTCTATACTTGCGGGCGAAGCCAGTGCGCAATTCTCCGTGTTGCTGGGAAGTGTGGCGGCTTTTGACTGCCGCATCTGCGAGTTGCCCAATGCCGGCCTCGTGGAAGACTATTTTCGCTGGCGCAATGAGGATGCGCACCGGAATGCCCTGAATGCCCACTGTTATTGGCGTTTGCGGCAGGGCGGCGCTACTAAAGCTGAAGCGACCAAACGTATTGAAAAAATAAGTGTCGCAGAAAAAAATGAGTTGTTGTTTACGCTGGGGGTAAACTTCAATGAATTGCCCTTATGGCAGAAAAGAGGGACTGGTATTTACTGGGCGGAAGTGGAGAAAGAAGGTTTTGATGTAAAGCAGCAAACCACGGTCATCGTGAAAAGAAAACAGCTTTGCCGCAATATGGAGTTGCCCATGAGGGAAGCGTATAATGAGTTTATCAGTGGGATTCTAAACGCCGGTTAATCGGAGAGCTCCCTCGAATTTACGGTCCGGTAGCCGCCGCCACCTTATGGAATACCCGTTATCAGCAGATCCCGGGGGATTGGCTCCCCCTATTTTTCTCGATAAGTATAAATAAATCAGCTTTTATCGGTATTTTTAGAGCGATAAATCATCGTTTATATTGTCAGGCAAGGAGGGTCCAGGGATGATAGCTGAGTATTCAATGCAAGAGGATATTTTACTGCAAAAGCTTGCTGCCGGGGAGCAATCGGCATTTCAATTTATATTTAACCAGCATTACCGGGCGCTATGTTATTTTGCCTTTACCATCGTTGATAATGAGCAGGAGGCGGAAGACCTCGTGCAGGAAACGTTTTCAAAGCTCTGGGATAAACGGGGCGACTTTAAATCTGCCACTAATATCAAAGCCTTTCTTTTTATTGCTACCAAAAATGCCTGCCTCAATTTTTTGAAGAGCCGGGAACGCTTGTCTGTAAAGGAAAAGGATTTTTCTTATTTACAGGAAGTGCAGGTAACAGACGAGATGAGCGGTTTTGATCCGGTGCTGACAGAAACAGAAATTATACAGCAGTTATACGAGGAAATAGAGCAGCTACCGACCCAATGCAGGCGGATTTTTAAAATGAGCTACCTCGAAGGACGAAAGAATGAAGATATTGCCAACACCCTGGAGATCTCCTATAATACCGTCAGGGCGCAGAAGTTACGGGCACTGAAACTCATCAGAAACAGCCTGATTAAAAAGAACATATTGCCATTGTTGGGGGTTTATATCACCCTGATCAAACATTATTATAATTATTAATCATCTGTTTAGCGGGTAAAAAAATTTTTTCTGATTTCTTTAATCGAAAACAGATTTTCATTGTTTCTATACTAAAATACATAAAAGGACGAAGTGGGAGGAGATCAAAACAGTGAAACAAATCCGGTATTGCAGCGAATGGCCTATCTGATTGGTCGGTATCAACAAGAGATATTGACTGCTACAGAGGAAGAAGAACTGAGGGCATGGTCAGCCGCTTCCCCGGAGAACCGTCTTTTTTTTGAACAGATGACGGATCCGGCGATACTGCGTGATAAGCTGGCTCAGTACGAAAAATTTGATGTAGCGAAGGGTTGGGCTGCCTTTAGTGCGCAACATTTCCCGGAGGAACATAAGAGCCGTGTACGTAATATGTACCCGTGGTGGAGTGCTGCCGCCGCGGTGTTGTTGTTATTGGGTGCTGGCATCTATTTGCTGCGTCCTTCCAAACCGGCGCCACAAATCGCTGCGGTGAAAGTACCCGCCGCTCAGATATTGCCGGGATCCAGTAAGGCTACGTTAACGTTATCGGATGGATCGGTGATACCATTGGATAGCAATGGCAACCAGGTAATTACACAACAGGGCGCCCTTATTCAGGTGAACAATGGGCAGCTACAATATAGTACGCAGGACTATTCTGCTCAAACCACACTCAATACGCTCACCACGCCCAGAGGCGGACAGTTCCGGCTTACACTGCCGGACGGCACCAGGGTATGGTTAAACGCCGCTTCCGCCATTACTTATCCTACTGCTTTTGCGGAAGGAAAGCGGGAAGTGGAGATAAAAGGAGAGGTATATTTTGAAGTGGCGGCAAAGGCCAAAACGCCGTTTAATGTTAAAATCAATTCAGCTGCCAATATAGAAGTATTAGGAACCAGCTTTAATATCAATGCTTATAGCGATGAACCGGGGATTAAAACGACCCTTATACAAGGTGCCGTAAAAATAAGTACCGGTAATATATCCCGGGTATTGCAGCCCGGCCAGCAGGCGCAGGTGAACAGCGCCGGCGATATTAATGTTATTGCAAAGGCAGATACTGCGGCCATCCTGGCCTGGAAGAAGGATCAGTTTTATTTCCGCGACGCAGACATACCCACCGTGATGCGTCAGCTAGCCAGATGGTATGATGTAACCATCGTTTATGCAGGTACTATTCCTGCCCGCAGATTTCAGGGAGAAATTCAACGCAATCTGCCACTGTCCGATGTATTGGACGGATTGGAAAACACGGGTATCCATTTCCGCTTACAGGGACGCAGTATTATAGTAGAACAGTAGGTAACAAACAGATTTTTTAGCTATAGTCAACAAATATTATGCACGACCAACTTCAGAGATGACAGGCGGTTGTCCGGACAAAAAAAACCGGAGGTGATTGGACCCACCCCCGGCAAAACGTCTGGACGACGATCGCACTAAGCTTGAACTACTTGAATACTGATTATCCATCCTAACAAATGCAAATTTATGCAATTGACTTATCATGGTAAAGTCCTTTCTATACCCGGACTTTTTCCAACCAAAATTGCACTTACTATGAGATTAACGATCTTTCTCATGATTGTGGCGACGTTAAAAGTATCTGCGGGTGCTTTTGCACAAACAGTATCTGTTTCGGTGAAGAATGCTCCCATAGAAGAGGTGCTTTCTTCCGTAAAACAGCAAACCGGTTACCTGTTCTTTTACGACAGGGATCTTTTGCGTGCGGTAAAACCAGTGACGATTAAAGCGGAAAATGAGCCGCTGGTGGACTTCTTAACAGAAATCCTGAAAGGACAGTCACTGGATTACACCATCAAGGACAAAACCATTTTCATTAAGAAGAAAGCATTACCAGCGGGTTCAAATCAAATGAACATCACCGCGGAAGCTGCACAACAACCATTGACCGGTGTCGTAAAAGATGCCAGCGGCACGCTGTTGATTGGTGTCACCGTGAAGGTGAAGGGTAGCAATGTTGGTACTATTACCGATTTAAATGGACATTTCTCTATTGCTGCTGGTCCGGGCGATGACCTGGTGATCTCTTATGTTGGCTATGAAGTCCAAACCTTTCATGTAGGTAACTTCGGTCCGCTGCAGTTGTATCTAAAGCAACAAGCCAGCAGTCTGGATGAAGCCGTGGTTATTGGTTATGGTACTACCAGCAAGCGTAATAACACGGGATCAGTATCCACTATTAAAGCGTCTGATATTGCTTCACAGCCGGTGACGGATGTATTAAGCGCTATGCAGGGACGTGTGTCTGGTGTATTTATTAACTCTTCCAGCGGTTTACCCGGTTCCAATTTTAATGTGATTATCAGGGGCCAAAGCTCCATCCTCCATTCCAATGATCCGTTATACGTGATTGATGATGTGCCTTTTTACTCAGAGCCCCTGAACCAGTTTACTACTGCCAATGGCAATCAAAGCCCGCTGTCGGCTATCAACCCTGCCGATATAGAAAGTATTTCTATTCTGAAAGATGCAGATGCTACCTCTATCTATGGATCAAGGGGTGCCAATGGTGTTGTACTGATTAAAACCAAAAAAGGGAAGAACGGTAAAACACAGGCTAACTTTAACGTATATACGGGATTGGGAAAAGTAGTAAACACCATGAAGATGCTGAATACGCCGGAATATATTGCCATGCGTAAAGAAGCTTACAAGAATGATAATAAGCCATATGATGCAGAGAGTGCGCCCGACCTGACCCTCTGGGATCAGCAAAAAACAACCGACTGGCAAAAGTATTATATGGGCAACAACGCACATATTACGGAAGCAACGGGATCGATCTCCGGTGGCAGTGCACAAACACAGTTTTTCTTAAGTGGTACTTATCATAAGGAATCAAATGTGATGTCGGATGGTTTAGGCTTTCAGCGTGGAGCAGGACATATGAACCTGAACCATAGCAGTGTAGATGGTAAGTTTAATATCAGCGCTTCGGTGAGTTATACCGGTAGTGTTGACAACTCCTTGCCTACAGACCTGAGCATGTTTTATAACCTGGCGCCTAATATGCCTTTGTATGATTCTACCGGCGCGTTCTATTGGTTTAATAATCTGCAAAATCCTGCTGCCTACTTATTGCGCAAATCAGAGGTCCGCACCAACAACCTGGTAACAAACAGCGTGATCAGGTATACCGTGTTGCCGGGATTGAACATCAAGGCCAACCTGGGATACACCCGTACAGACATGACGCAGATGCAGACCATGCCTGATGCCAGCTTTAATCCGACAACTTCTACCGGTAGCCAATCACTCTTTGGTTCTTCCAGCTTTGGATCTTATATCGTAGAACCGCAAATAGATTATACAAAGAAAATAGCGAAAGGCGACCTGCAGGTATTATTGGGTGGTAGCATCCAACAGAGCGTTACCCAGGGACGGTCAGTGATTGCAGAAGGCTTTTCCAGTGACGCGTTGCTGGAAGACCAGAATGCAGCGAGTATGATCACCGCGCGTCCATCTGTCTATTCTTTTTATCGGTATGCATCGGTTTTCGGTAGATTGAATTACAACTGGGAAGGAAAATATATTGTGAACGGTTCTTTCCGCCGCGATGGGTCTACCCGTTTTGCACCGGGCAATCGTTTTGGTAATTTCGGCGCTATTGGCGCTGCCTGGGTATTCAGTAAAGAAGATTTCCTGAAAGATAACAGTATCCTGAGCTTTGGTAAAATCAGGGGAAGTATCGGTAATTCCGGTAACGACAAAGTCGGCGACTACCAATACCTGGATAGCTGGATGTCCTCTTCGTTCCCATACGATGGTGTATCTGGTTTGACACCTTCCCGTTTGGCCAATGGAACCTACCGTTGGGAAGAAAGTCATAAAAAAGAGATCGGTCTGGAGCTGGGCTTCCTGAAGGATCGCATCTTCTTTAATACCAATTATTACTACAATATGTCCAATAACCAGTTGGTAGATTTTGCTTTGACACCACAGACAGGCTTTTCTTCTCTCACCGCCAACCTGCCTGCCAGGGTAGTAAATCATGGTTGGGAGTTTGAAGTGAGCAGCACCAATATTTCAAAGAAGGATTTTACCTGGAAAACATCTTTCAATTTAAGTATCCCGAAAAACAAACTAACGGAATATCCTGATTTTGAGGCGTCTGCTTATAAAGATACCTATGTAATAGGACAACCGTTGTCTGTT
>NZ_DATCVJ010000631.1:0-9796 GCF_036566945.1 Chitinophaga sp.
AAGTTTCTTTTGCTGTACCAGGTCTTTCACCAGGTAATCGGCAGCAATGGTCACCCCGTTTATATGTTGCATGGATTTCAGAATAGCGTTAAAATCCGGCACAGTAAACCGGGCCCGCAATGCCGGCCGTTTCTTAAAATTATGCAACCAGAACCGGCGGATGGCCAGCAAATCACTGCTATAGGCAAACCAGTTCTGTTCCAGCATCCAGGCTTCTATATTGTCCAGATCACCGTTCCGGATATACTTCTTTAAAGGCAACGGATCTATGTCCGGGTTGCCTACCAGCACAAACTTTTCAAACAGCACGGGTTCTGATATAATATTTTTTTCTACTACTGCGCTGGTAGATACCACAAACTGAAGGTCGCCCTTCAGCAGTTTCTGCACAAGGTCTTTGGTAAGCCCGAATTCTACTACCAGATTGGCATTGCCGATTTGTTCCAGCTGCGCCGTGAGCCGGGCGTCAAAAAACTCTTTGGGCGCCCCTATACTGATCAGCGTCATACAGCGGGCCACACAGGTGCGGCTGAAGTCGCCCTCTATCTTCTCCAGCTTTTCCACCGCCTCAATAATTTGTGTATAAAACAGTTGCCCATAGCTGGTAGGCACCATTCGGCGAGGCTTGCGCTCAAACAGCGGATGACCAATATAGTTCTCCAATGCAGATAAGTGCTGACTTACATTTGGCTGTGAAATCAACAATTCCTGTGCGGCGCCTGTTAATGTACCGGATTGATAGATGGCCTTAAAAGTCCGGTACCATTCAAAATTTACCATATCATAAAAGTATAAATTTATTTATACTTTCAAATAAATCACCTTATTAAATTTATACTTAAAAGAAGGATAAATTTGCACCATCAATTTAAATACGATTGTTTATGAACTTACAATTACAAGGCAAAAAAGCGCTCGTGAGTGGTTCCACACAGGGAATTGGCTTCGCTATTGCCTTACAACTTTTAAAAGAAGGTGCCACGGTGATTATCAATGGCCGCAGCACCGCCAGAATAGAAGAAGCCATCGCCAAACTAAAAGCCGAAGTACCTGGTGCGACTGTTACCGGTGTAGCAGCGGATTTTGGCAATGCCGCCGAAGTACAGCAAATGCTGGAACAGGTGCAGGATGTAGACATCCTGGTGAACAATGCTGGTATTTTTGAGCCCAAACCTTTTGTGGACATCACCGATGAAGAATGGCTGCGGTTTTTTGAGATCAATGTACTCAGTGGGGTGCGGTTGTCCCGTTACTTCTTCCCAAAAATGCTCGCTAAAAACTGGGGGCGCATTATTTTTATTGCCAGCGAATCGGCTATTATGATTCCGGAAGAAATGATCCATTACGGCACTACCAAAACAGCGCAATTGTCTATCAGCCGCGGTTTGGCAGAACTCACCAAAGGCACCAATGTGACCGTGAACACCGTACTCCCCGGCCCTACCAAATCGGAAGGGGTGGACGAGTTTATCAAAAAATTAGCAGAAGCCGATAATGTAAGTCCCGACCAGGCAGAAGCCGACTTCTTTAAAAACAAACGTCCCAGTTCTCTGATCCAGCGTTTCGCGGCTGTTTCGGAAATAGCCAACCTCGTAACATATGTGGCCAGCCCTCTTTCTGCCGCTACCAATGGCGCCGCACTCCGCGCCGATGGCGGTTTGCTGAGAACCATCTTCTAGTTTTTATATTTTTCTTTCCCATCTGCTGTTTTTTTATAACAGGAGATGGGAAACTGATGTTATCATCTCACAAAAAAATAATAGCAGGAACCGCCAGCCTTCAACGGCGCTCCCTCCCCAATGGTCCCCTTCCCGTTGCCACTACCTGTGCGCCAGCCAAAACCCCAATGATTAACGTGGATTTTTAATCAAAAAGACTTAATTTAACTCCTATTACACCCACCAGCAGGATAAAAGATGAGCCACCACACATTTTTGTTCTGCTCACAAAAACTTCATTTTTAAAAATTTCAAAAACTGACTCCCCATGGCAGATGAAATTCAACAGAAGGTCCAAACAGCACTTGGCGACGTCGCAGCAAGGCAACTGGCCATTGCTACGCGTACGGTACCGCAGATGTCCTCCATCACCCCACGCTGGCTAACAAAGCTCATGAGCTGGATACCGGTAGAATCAGGTGTGTACCGCCTCAACAAAGTAAAAGATGAAAGCAATGTAACTGTAGATTGCTCCGGCAGGGATGAACGCGAACTGCCGCAGACTTATGTGGATTACATTGACAATCCCCGTGAGTACAATCTCAGCGCGGTAAACACCGTACTGGATGTACACACCCGTGTGTCGGATCTCTACAGCAAACCTTACAATCAGATCAGCGAACAGTTACGACTAATCATTGAAACCATCAAAGAAAGGCAGGAAAGCGAATTAATCAACAATAAGGAGTATGGTTTGCTGCATAGCGTAGTGGCTTCCCAACGTATTAAAACCCGCACCGGCGCCCCTACTCCCGATGATCTGGATGAACTGATTACCAAAGTATGGAAAGAGCCGGGTTTCTTTTTGCTGCATCCGTTAACCATTGCTGCTTTTGGCCGCGAATGTACCCGCAGAGGTGTGCCTCCGCCCACGGTTTCCCTATTTGGCTCCCAATTCATTACCTGGCGTGGCATTCCGCTGATTCCGTCAGATAAACTGCCTATTGAAAACGGTAAATCAAAAATCATCTTATTGCGTACCGGCGAAAGCAGACAAGGAGTGGTAGGTCTTTACCAGCCTAATTTGCCCGGAGAACAATCACCGGGATTGTCTGTACGCTTCATGGGTATTAACCATCAGGCGATTGCTTCTTACCTGGTGTCTCTTTACTGCTCACTGGCGGTGCTGGTAGATGATGCCATTGCAGTTTTAGATGATGTAGAAATAGGCAAGTACCATGAATACAAATAATTTCAATACAGATGGATTACCGGATATTGCTGCATTGGAAAAGCTGGCCAACCAGTTATTTTCCTCCCTGCAATCCGGTAATGAGGTATTGCCACCGGCATACGCCTCTGCTGCCCCCATCCAGGACCCGCTGCTGCAACAGGGCAGTGTAACAGACGTTACACAGGCGCCCACCAGTTTACCGGACCCTCATTTTTCCGGTAATGGTGGCATCCCTGCCTCTGTAGCTGGCAGCGGCATTTCTCCGTCTGCCGCCGCTCAACATCCGGCGGCCTATGACCCGTCATTTGAAAAGGAGCTGCAACGTGCGCTGAAAAGTATCCCGGTATCATCGTATGCTTCGCAGCTGCCAACGCTGGGTACTTCGTACTATTTTTTACCCGAACACCCCGTTGGTATAACCGGCGCCAGCACCCCTCCGCTGGATGTAAACCTGATCCGGGCAGACTTTCCAATTCTGCAGGAACATGTGAATGGCCGCCGGCTGATATGGCTGGACAACGCCGCCACCACACAAAAGCCGAGGCAGGTAATTGATCGTATCAGCAGTTTCTACGAACACGAAAATTCCAATATTCACCGTGCCGCCCATGAACTGGCAGCACGTGCCACCGACGCATATGAAGGCGCCCGCGAAAAAGTAAGGGCCTTTCTCAATGCCTCATCTGTGAATGAAATTGTTTTTGTACGGGGCGCCACCGAAGCTATCAACCTGGTGGCCAAGAGCTGGGGAGAACAATTCCTGCAGACCGGCGATGAAATTATCCTCAGCCACCTGGAACATCACGCCAATATTGTTCCCTGGCAACAACTGGCCACCAAAAAAGGATTGCTCATTAAAGTAATTCCGGTGGATGATGACGGACAAATCATCTTATCGGAATACCAGAAACTACTCAGTACTAAAACAAAACTGGTATCGTTTACACAGGTATCCAATGCACTCGGCACCGTTACACCGGCACAGCAAATCGTAGACCTTGCACATCAGGCCGGCGCTAAAGTACTGGTAGATGGTGCACAGGCAGTATCGCATATGCGTGCAGATGTACAACGCCTGAACTGCGACTGGTATGTATTTTCAGGGCATAAAGTTTTTGGTCCTACCGGCATCGGCGTGTTATACGGCAAAGAAGCGCTGCTCAATGAAACACAGCCCTGGCAAGGTGGTGGTAATATGATCAAAGACGTTACGTTTGAACATACCCAGTATCATGCCGCCCCCGGCCGTTTTGAAGCAGGTACCGGTAATATAGCCGATGCCGTAGGACTGGGCGCTGCCATCGATTACGTAAATCATATAGGCATTGATGTTATATATCAATATGAACATTACCTGCTGGTATATGCTACACAATTGCTGAAAGATGTGCCAGGACTACGTTTAATCGGTACCGCTCCTGATAAGACCAGCGTGCTGTCTTTTGTTTTTAAAGACTACACCACCGAACAGGTAGGCGCCGCATTGAACCAGGAAGGGATTGCCGTAAGATCAGGTCACCACTGCGCGCAGCCCATTCTGCGCAGGTTTGGCGTGGAAAGTACGGTAAGACCTTCGCTTGCATTTTATAATAGCTGCGGAGATATTGATACCCTGGTAAATACTTTATTGCGCTTGCGCAGGAACAGGATTTAAATATTTTAGCGAGATGATGAAATGATAAACGGACTGAATTTCAACAATCCATTTATCATTTCATCATCTTAAAAAAAATATTTTTCATACAACAACATCTCCAAATAACTTTTCACCCTATCTCCCCAAATATCCTACAGCAAACAGTTACAGACGAAGTCAACTGTCACATAAAAACCCTTCATCTCCTGAAACCTGCGGCTACGCTCAGGAAAAACTACATTTAAATTTTGCAGTTTAAATTATTTACCTACATTTGCACTCCACAATGCGAGGTAGAGCAGAGGTAGCTCGTCGGGCTCATAACCCGAAGGTCAGTGGTTCGAATCCGCTCCTCGCTACAAAAAGTAAAAGTCCTGAACACATCGTTCAGGACTTTTTTTATGCCGAATAAATAGTATTATTACAGCAGGCCATCAATATGCAGGTAGCAATCTTGTTAGCCATCAACCCAATCCCTTCAGTAAATTTTATTCAATCAATGAAACAAAAACCTTCAATGGCATTTATTGCCGCCTCCTGGGTAGCAGTATTTGCAGGCATCCTCGGCTTTATCATTGGCTTATGGAATGCCACCACTATGCAACTAAATGAAAAAGGTTATTACTTCACCGTTTTAATGTACGGCCTCTTTGCCGCCGTATCTGTACAAAAATGCGTAAGAGATAGAATCGAAGGTATCCCTGTTACCGACATTTATTATGGGCTTAGCTGGGTATCTATGCTGCTCACCATCCTGTTGCTCACAGTAGGATTGTGGAACGCCACACTCGCTCCCAGTGAAAAAGGATTTTATGCTTTTGCATTTTTGCTCAGTGTATTCGGTGCTATTACTGTACAAAAAAATACCCGCGACAGCCAGGCTGCGAAAGACAGCCATCCGGTTGTCAAAGAGCCTGTTCCTTCCGAATTGTAGTTTTTTCCAACAGGGTGGGCAACCACCCTGTTGACTATCCCTTCCCCTTTTTCCGGAATACATAAATACTTTTCCTGATTCGCTGCCACTCTCAACCATGGCACCACTCTCAGGTATAAACGTGAAATAATTTCCCCACAGGTGCGTGGCCACTGCATTTCCGGGCACTCTTAAAAAAAATGTTAAAAATGATTTCATTTAATACAAATAAATATTACTTTTATTCCTGAAGAAAGAGATAAAGTGCTACGTTGTTGAAACTTGTTATTGAAATGGAAGATTCCCACGAATCTTTTTTTTGGAAACCATTGCTAAATCGATTTTTTCCTAGCTGATCCAATCAGCATTTAAAAATCGTTGCATCGCAATCCGCGTGTATGAAAAAAAATAATAAACAAAAAATGATGATACCGGGATAATTTCGGGAATCCTTTTAGAGAAAACTTGTTATTCTAATTATTAGCTAGATCGATATTCTGCTGAAAAACCAATATTAGACAGCATCGTGTATTATTTGCTTATGCTACATTATTAGGGACCATTGCCAACCTGACCGGAAACCAGGTTACACCCTCCATTGGAGGCATTTTACCACATTTATAAATTAATTAAATCGAACCTAAATTTTAAACAACTAGTCTGCAGGCTTATTGCTAAATCGTTTTTCCAATAGACCAGTCGGACTTTTCTTATTAACCAATATCAATAAATGTATATGCACAAACGATCCACGTTTTGGGCGGGGACGGGTATTGCCAATACTCTCCTGATGCTTCTTTCGCTCTTTGCCTTTTCACAGGGCAAACCAATATCCGGCAAAGTGACAGATGCCAATGATAAAACACCGATACCAGGTGTTTCTGTACAGGTGAAAAATACCAACACAGGCACCATCACCAAAGCTGATGGCTCTTTCAGTCTGCAGGCGCCGGAAAACAGTACCCTGATATTTTCCTTTATAGGATACCAACAACAGGAAATACCTGCAGGCACAGGTACACCTATGAATGTAAAACTGGTAACGTCTTCCAAGTCGCTGCAAGACGTAGTAGTGGTAGGTTACGGTACACAGAAAAGAAATGAAGTAACCACTTCTGTAGCCACCGTGAAGGCGGAAAACTTTAACCAGGGCGGTTCCCGCTCTCCAATGGATTTGATCCAGGGTAAAGTAGCCGGTTTGTCTGTTACCAGAACACAAGGTAACAACCCTAACAGTGGCGCCTCTATCCAGATCAGAGGTATCGGTTCCCTTTCGGGCGACAAAAATCCGTTAATCGTTATTGATGGTATTCCCGGTGGTAACCTCGACCTGTTGCAACAGGACGATATCGCAACCTTCGATGTATTAAAAGATGGTTCTGCTGCCGCTATTTATGGTACAAGAGGTAACAACGGTGTTATTCTCATCACTACCAAAAAAGGTAAAGCCGGCGATCCGCAATACACCTACTCTACTTATCTGCAAAGAGAAGCAATCGCTAAAAGACCCAATATATTAGGAGCCGCAGACTATGTAAAAATTGCCGGGCAGGATCAAAATAAAGGCGCAGACGTAGACATGTACGATCTGTTGCTGGATAAAAACAACCTGAGTCAATATCATAACTTCGCCGCTTCCGGTGGTACTGCCAACAGTAACTACCGCGCTTCTCTTTACTATAACGATGCAAATGGTATTGCCCTTCAGAACGGCCGCACACAATATGGTGGCCGCGTAAATGTGAACCAGACCGGATTACAGGGATTACTCACCATGCAGTTTAACCTGGCAGGTAACTTTAATAAAGCCAACCTGAACGGTGGTAACAGCGGTGGTGGCGACAACAAAGCCGGCAACGCAGGCGCCGACTTTGAACAGGCAGTACAACGCAATCCTACTGCCCCCATCTTTGATGCAGACGGCAAATACATTGAAACAAATGGTTTCAATAACTACAACCCGCTGGCACGCTTAAACCAGGAGCTGTACGACAGAGATCAGAAAACCTATTCCGGTGATGCACGCATAACGCTGGAGCCTATACGCGATCTGAAAATCTCTGCCTTCGGCGCCATCGTCCGCGATGAATACAACGACCGTCAATATAAAAGTAAACTCTCCCGTTCCTCCATCCAGGATTACAAAGGCGGTGGATATGCGTATAAAGCCAACTCCGCAGCCATGGATAAAACCTTTGAAGCAACGGTGGACTATACCAAAACCATTCATTCAGACCATACCTTCAATGTGCTCGGCGGTTATAGCTACCAATACAGCACCCTGGAAAAATATGCCATGGATAACAATGGCTTCCTGACCGATGCCTTCCAGGACTGGAACATTGGTGCAGGTAATGCACTGATTGATAAAACACTGCCTGCACCCACACAAAGCAGCGACAAAATAGATAATACCCTGATCGCTTTCTTTGGCAGGATCAACTATAACTACAAACAGAAATACATGCTGCAGGCCATCCTGCGTCATGAAGGCTCTTCCCGCTTCGGCGACAATAACAAATGGGGTAACTTCCCTGCGGTGTCTGCAGGATGGGTGATCTCAAAAGAAGCTTTCATGCAGGATCTGCCGGTTATCAATAACCTGAAACTGCGTGCAGGCTACGGTATTACCGGTAACCAGGGTATTCCCAGCTACCAATCCCTGCTCACCCTGGGCACTGGTGGCGCTTACATCCAGTATGGTCAATGGATTCAGACCTACGGTCCCGACAAAAATCCTAACCCGGATCTGAAATGGGAAAAGAAAAAAGAATTCAACATAGGTTTGGATTTCGCCCTGCTGAAAAACAGGATCGGCGGTTCGATCGATGTATACAGCCGCAAAACACAGGATTTGTTGTTCAACTACACCGCACAACTGCCCTCCAATATTCTTGACAACATCTTCACCAACGTAGGTGCTATCTCCAACAATGGGGTGGAAGTAGTGATCAATACGGTACCGGTACAAATGAAAAATTTCACCTGGAAAAGTGACCTGACCTTTAATTCCCAACGGAATAAAATGGTGTCTTTCTCTAACCAGATTTTCAAAACCACTGAGCAATATTTTGGAGACCTTCCATCTCCAGGTAACCTCGGTCCCTCTATCCGCGTAGTGGAAGGTGGCCCATTAGGTACTTTTTATGGATACCGTTATGCTGGTCTTAATGATAAAGGCGCCTGGCAGTTTTACAAAAAAGATGGCAGCATAGGCGATATCTCCACGATCAACCCGGATGATAAAACCGTGATTGGAAATGGTATTCCCAAATACATGGCTTCCTGGAATAATACTTTCCGTTATAAAAACTTTGACCTGAGTATTTTCTTCCGTGGCAAATTCGGTTTCGATATCCTCAACCTGCAGGATATGTACTTCGGTAACAAAAAATGGGCACCGAATAACATGTTAGCTTCTGCTATCGGCAAAAATGCCAAACTCGATGCCGATCCACAGTTCTCTGATTACTACCTCGAAAAAGGAGACTTCGTGAAACTGGATAACATCACTCTGGGCTATAACTTCCAGCTGAAAACCAAGTATATCCGCAACCTGCGCGTATACGCCAGTGGACGTAACCTTGCTACTATCACCAAATACAGCGGCCTAGATCCTGAACTGGAAGATACCGCCCTGGATTCCGGCATCGATGGCAGAGGATTTTATCCACGTACCCGCTCGTATACTATCGGATTGAATCTTGGATTTTAAAAAGCAGCAAAATTGTAACGTATGAAAAAAAGTAAAGTATATATCAGCGCAGCCCTGCTGGCACTCGGTATGAGCGCCTGCACCAAGCTCGAGGAAAAACCATACAGTCAGATTATTTCAGATCAGTTCTATAATAATAAACAGGAAGTAATGTCAGCCATCCTGCGCCCTTACACCCACGCGGGTGCATGGGCCGCGCCTACCGGCCAAACCGGCTACTGGCGTCTGCAGGAACTTTCTGCCGACCAGCTGGCATGGCCACAAAAAGGCCGTCATGGCTATGATGGCGGTAACTGGATCCGTCTGCATGCACATACCTGGATTGCCAATGAAGACAATACCTGGAATCCATGGCGACTGATGTACTGGGGCATGGGCTTCTGCAATAATACCCTCACAGATCTGACCCCACTGGACTTTACTAAAATCGGTATGACGGAAGCAGATAAAACCACCCTGCTGGCAGAAACAAAAGTGCTGCGTGCCTGGCATTATCTGAAACTGATGGACCTGTACGGCAATATTCCCGTGGAAACAGTAGTAGACAATGCCGCTTCTCCTGCCACCAAATCCCGCAAAGAAGTATTTGCATTCGTGGAAAAAGAAATCAAAGACAACATGGAGCAGCTGCAACCACTGT
>NZ_DATCVJ010000632.1:0-4638 GCF_036566945.1 Chitinophaga sp.
CTTAACAAACAAACTGCTGCGGAGAGTAATTGTAATTTCATCGTGCACATAAGGGATAAAATCGCTCCGGCATTCACGCAACACCGGAGCGATTCAAATGATTATAAACTTTTCAGTGCAGCTATTATTCTGGATTCTGCATCCGCAGCCGCCACTTCTTCCTTCACAAATTTCTGACCGGTGATATTTTCAAACAGTTCAATGTAACGCTCACTTACGCTGTTTACAAATTCATCTGTCATTTCCGGTACCTGTTGTCCGTCTTTACCCTGGAAACCATTTGCCATCAGCCACTCGCGAACAAACTCTTTGCTGAGCTGTTTCTGCTGGGTGCCGGTTTTCTGGTTTTCTTCGTAGCCTTCTGCATAGAAGTAACGGGAAGAATCTGGTGTATGAATTTCGTCAATTACGTAGATGGTATCGCCGATTTTTCCGAATTCATATTTGGTATCTACCAGGATCAGTCCACGTGCTTTCGCCATTTCCTTACCTCTTTCAAACAGCGCAAGGGTATACTTTTCCAGTTGTTCGTATTCTTTTTCACTCACCAGTCCTGACTTGATAATCTCCTCACGGGAAATATCTTCATCATGTCCTTCGTGCGCTTTGGTGGTTGGCGTAATGATAGGTGTTGGGAAGAAATCATTTTCCTTCAGGCCTTCCGGCATTGTAACACCACACAGTACACGCTCACCGGATTTGTAAGTTCTCCAGGCATGGCCGGTAAGGTTACCACGTACCACCATTTCCACTGGGAAAGTTTCACATTTCAGACCGATCGTTACATTCGGTAACGGGGAAGACTTCACCCAGTTAGGAACGATGTCCTTAGTAGCTTCCAGCATAATGGCAGCTACCTGATTCAATACCTGACCTTTGAAAGGAATCGGGCGGGGCAATACTACGTCAAATGCAGAGATACGATCACTTACTACCATTACCATCAGCCTGTCTTCAATGGTGTAAACATCGCGTACTTTTCCTTTGTAAAAGGCAGTTTGACCTGGCAATTTGAAACTTGACTCTAACATGAATAAAAAAATATTAATAATTAAAGATGAAAATCACGCTTACGAGTTGCAAAAGTAATCAGGAATCACATGATTATTTGCGAATGCGCTATTTTTTTTCTGAATCAGGATTAAACGGGTGTTCGGCTAACCTCCCAGTCCTGCCAATTGCCGGCTATTGCTGGCGTATGGGCGAAGCAGACCAATGATCACTTCATTCTCGGCGTATGGAGTCAGGTATTCCCGGAAGTGTTCCACCTCGGTGGTATTCACGTTTGCCGGCACGTAGCCCATACCATAAAAGCGGCCCTTCTCCATGAGGATACAGCTTTTCTCATCGCTATGCCGCCCTTTATCTACAATGATCACAGAAGGTTGTTGTTCCTGTAAGAAAGCGATGGCGGCTTTCATGCGTTCATTATATGTTGCCGGGGCCTCGGCCTTTTCACAGGCGCCTTTGCAGGTAGCCGCGGTGATGCCGGCACAGGTACCATCGCCTTTTTGGAGGAAACACAGTTTGGGGCACAGCTCAAACTCTTTTATGAGCGAGCGTAGCAACCGGTGTCCGTCTATCAGCAGGTTAAAGCTGTGTACCGGATGCGAGTACTTCCGTTTCTTTTCTATCGCCAGTCTCAGGTAACCCTGCTGGTCTTCGAACAGATAGAATCCGTATCTGAACTCCACCCGCTTCTGGGAGTAGTTGAAAATAGGCCACAGGCGCTTGATCTCTACCGACTCCAATATACAAGCCATCAGCTCAGTAGCAGTTTCCTGGTGGGTAATACTATGAATGGTACGCAAAAAATTTTGTCTTTGCCGGCTGGTGCTGTTACCTGTAAAATGGCTATTGACGCGCTTCTTCAGGTCCTTCGCCTTGCCTACATATACAATCTTTCCTTTCTGGTCGTGAAAGTAGTATACGCCGGGCCGGTCTGGCAGTGACTTTACCTGTTCGGGTGGCAGGTTAGGCGGCAGGAATTGTTCCTTGGATCCCACCTTTAAGGCGGCGGCAATCACTTTCTCTTTGTCGTTGGCCAGCATCAGTCCAAAAAGCTGTGTGGTGGCTTCCGCATCGCCACCTGCCCGGTGACGGCCGTTGACCGGAATACTAAAGTGCCGGCAGATGTTACCGAGACTATAGGATTTCAGGCCGGGAAATATTTTACGTCCCAGTCGTACCGTACACAGCTTTTTACATTGCAGGTCGTAGCCTGCATTGCCCAGCTGGTGCTTTATAAAGGAGTAATCGAAGTTTACGTTATGGGCCACAAAGATCCGGTCCTTCAGCAAATCATATAAAAGGGGGGCAATCGCCTCAAAGGGCGGTGCTTCCGCTACCATACTATTACTGATACCCGTTAATGATTCTATGTAATAAGGAATGGGGATACCGGGGTTTACCAGGGATTGGTAATGCTGCGTGATTTCCTTCCCATCATACAAGAAAACGGCGATTTCCGTAATGCCATTGGCGCTGGCATGGCCGCCTGTCGTTTCAATATCTACAATTGCATACATCCGTTACAAAGATAGGGATTGTTGTTGCTTATTCAAACGCCTTAATCCAAGCAGTGCCAGCAAGGTATAAAAAGCAGTTAGCCCCAGCAAATGCAGCACAGACGGCATATTACTGGCCAGGGTACCTCCCGTTTGCACAATAGACTGGTATGCCCGGAGGAAGGGTGTAGTGGGTACCATAGATGATACCCATTGCAAGGGCACCGGCAATGATTCGTACGGCCAGGCATAGCCCGCGATGAGAAATACCGGGTAGGTAGAAAAGACCATCAGCTGCGCCGCCATCAGCTGACCGGGAAACATAGTGCCTAACCATATACCCAGTGGTATGAGTGTTAAAAAGAAGATGAGAAAAACAACGGCCACATCGAATGCGTGCCCACGGAAAGGAATGTTCAGCGTGGTATAGTTCACCGTCATAAAGAAGAAAGCGTAACAGCAAAAAAGGATCAGGTAAAACAATCCTTTCCCCCAGAGGGTGGCCGACAGACTTCCCCCGGCCACACGCACCATTTCCGGAACACTTAATTTTTCCTTGTCCAGCGCCATGCTTTCCGCGAGGCCGATTAATAATGTCTGTTGCAAGATGAGCGCCAGCAAACCGGGCAACAGGAAGGCGCCGTAACTGGACCGGGAATTATACATAGGCCGGTAGTCCAGGTTCACGGGCTGTGTTTCGCGCATAGCCATTTGTGAATTCAGGCCCTGCATTTCATTGTATTTTAGTCGTACCCCTGCCCCTACTGTGAGCGCCAGTGTGGTGATGGCGCCGGCCACTTCGCTGGAAGGCAGGAAGCGCGCCGCATTCACCGCCAGCACCATATCCCCTTGTTGCAGGGCCAGTACATTTTTCTGCACGCCACCGGGGATGTAGAGATAGCCCTGGCATTCACCGTAATACATTTTCTCCTGCGCATCTTTTAAATCTACTGCTCCCACTACTTCTACTATCTGCATCTTAGCCAGCTGCTGCAGGAACGTCCGGGACAATTCACTTTTATCATCATCGGCTACGGCCAGCAATACTTTTTCTTCTACCTTATAACTATAGATACTGCCATAGAAAAAGGCATATAAGAGGGGTGCTATCAGCAAGGTGAGTAGCAGACTATGGTCTTTAGCCACCAGCTTTACTTCCCGCAGGAACAACCGGACGATATGACGAAAAAAATCAAGCATGCTGCCATTGGAGTTTATTCAGCCTGCGCTGCAGAAACAACAGCGCCACCGGAAAAGTGACAATAATATAGACCAGCAACTGCCCTATTTCCTTATGCACATAATGCAATGGCAATTCCATAAAGTATACTTTAAAAAATCCATCCAGGAAAGGTGTAAAGGGCATCAGCCAGGCGTAGTACTGATCGTACCAGGGCATGGCCCAGCGGGGAAAAGTGAAGCCGCTGAATACAAAAGCCGGGGAGGTATAGAACAGCCCCAGATCGCAGGACACCATTACGTCGCTCACAATAGCCGACACCATAAACCCGATGCTGATGCAGCCCATCATGAGCAGGGTAAAGATGGTAAACAGCGCCCAGGACCCACCGATGTGGCCAGCGGCAAAGACAGGATATACGATACAGGTGACCAGGATATAGTGCAACCAGCCTACGCTTAGAAAGGCAAGTCCCTTGCCTAACAGAATATTGGAAGCGGAACCATTTGCCGCCACCTTCAGCTCCCCCAGCGTACCTCTTTGACCTTCCAGGTTAATGGCCAGTACTGTTACCATGATGATCATCATTTGCAGTGCTACCACAATAAGACCGGGCACCAGGTATTGCAGGTAGCTGAATTGCGGATTATAGAGCAGGTAAGAAGTTAGTTTGATAGGTTGCACCAGCGCCATGGCCTTGCCCGCCGGCATACCCGTTTTCATAAACTTTTGCAGCGTTACCCCGGAACCCGCGGTGATCAATACTTTGGCGGCATCTTTATAGATCAGTTTCCCCGTCACCACAGCGGCCGTGTTGGTATATAAAGTAATGTACACGGGCTGCCGGCTCTTGATGTGGTCATCCATCCGGGCCGGAAAGTGAATGGCTCCCTGAATAACACCACGCTGCATCATTTCCTGCAGGGTGGCTTCATTATGTACCTGCTGCGT
>NZ_DATCVJ010000633.1:0-4418 GCF_036566945.1 Chitinophaga sp.
TCAACCACTGGGTGCATTTTATCTGATTCCCTGGCAGGGCGTGTATAGCAGCGATGATAATACAATGGGGTCCAAGGCCGGCGACAATCATTACACCGACGTAAGCGGCAATAAATCCATCGGTTACGAAGACCGTGTGATTGCCGGCAGCGCCATTCCAAAATTCCAGTGGGGCTTCAACAACAATTTCCGCTATAGACAATTTGAACTCAATGTGTTTGTACAGGCATCGCAGGGTAACAAAATCTTTAACGCTACCTATGCCGGCATTGCAGCACCTACCAGCGATGTGAAATATCCTACACTGGCGGCATCCGCCGATTACTGGACTGCCAAAAATACCGGCGCTGTATGGGCTGATCCTGCGAGCAAAACCGGCCGCAGTTATGTGGAGTCCACACAATATCTGCAGGACGGCAGCTATGTGCGATTGAAGAATATCAGTCTTTCCTACACGATGCAGAAAAAGATGACACGTTTTGCGGACATCCGCTTTACCCTAAGCGCACAAAACCTGTACACGATTACCAATTATAAAGGATATGATCCGGAGGCCACGTCTACTTCTGCCACCAGCGATGCTGATGCAGGTATTGACCTCGGTGCTTATCCGTCGCCGCGCACCTTTACGTTTGGTGTAAACATCTCTTTATAACGATCACGTATAAACGCTGATAATATGAAACTATATATCATTGCTCCCTTGCTGCTTACGCTTATCACTTCCTGCAGCAAGGATTTCTTGAAGGAAGATCCTAAAAGCAATCTCACACCGGACAACTTTTATAAAACGGCGGATGACCTGAACATGGCAGCCATTGCGCTCTATACCCAGGTAAACGGCGCTTTTAACCAATCCGGCGGTTACGCCACGCTTTGGGGCGGCGACGATATGACCGTAGCCCGTGCCGGCAACAAAATCTCTTATTCTGATTTTGATACTTACCAGGCCACTTCCTCCAATGACCGCATGACCAACTGGTGGAGCTATTTTTATGCTACCATTAAATCCAGCAACGCACTGATCATTAATTACCCAAAAGCCACGGCAGCCTCGGAAGACGATAGGAACCATGCCGCCGGACAAGCTTACTTTTTTCGTGCGCTCAGCTATTTTTTCCTGACACGCACCTGGGGAGAAGTGCCACTGATCACCGACAATAATGTGGACTATAACCGGCCCAAAGCCACACCAGCAGATATTTATGCGCTGATTGTAGCCGATCTCCAAAAGGCAGAAACCATGTTACCGGATGTATGGGATGGCAACAAAAGACAGAACGGTGTGGACATACCGCCTACCCGTGGTTCTGCAAAAGCCTTGCTGGCCAATGTATACCTGACGATGGCAGGCTGGCCCCTTAAACAAACCGACAAATACGCACTGGCGGCCGCCAAGGCAAAAGAAGTGATCGATAACAAAACGACCTGGGGATATGACCTTACTACCAACTACGGAGACCTGTGGAACAAAAGCGGGAAGTTTAATCATGAAACAGTATTCGGTTGTTATTTCAATGTAAATGTTTCCGGCTGGGCATGGGAGAACTATAATATGCTTACGCCAAATGCCTATGCGCCAGACGATGAAGGAGGATGGGGCGATGGCTACGGAGAAATAAATTTCTATAAAAATTTTCCGCCCGGTCCCAGAAAGGAGGCAACCTATCAAACTGTTTACTTCCTCAATAACAAGCCTGAGAATGCAGTTGACTGGACAAAAACCCAACACAAACATCCGTACTTTTTCAAGTTCCGCGATGACGATGCTTTCAATCCGGTGAACCATGTAAATAATAACTGGATAGGCAGTCATACGGTACCAGTGATCCGCTATGCAGAAGTGCTGCTCACCTATGCGGAAGCGCAGGCCATGTCTGCCTCTCCGGATGCCAGCGCCTATAGCGCCATTAACCGTGTAAGAAACAGGTCAGGACTTATCAACCTGACAGCAGGTTTATCACAGACCGCCTTCCGGGATTCCGTGATCGCAGAAAGGGGCTGGGAGTTTGCCGGTGCAGAACCTGCCGGCCGCTGGTATGATCTCATCCGGACGGAAACCGTGGCCAAGGCTAATTCCAACAGAGATGCATCTGAAGAGGCACTGAAAAATGTGCCAAACGATGCCACACATACTTTTTACTGGGCTCCCATACCCATCGGCGATAAACAACTAAACCCAAATCTCTGATATCATGCAAAGAATATTTTCAATGCTATGGCTATTGATCATATATATGAACGGCTATGCACAACAGGCGCAAATTGTTCCGGGTGCCGTATGGCACGATACAGCGGGCAACGGCTTAAATGCACACGGTGGTGGTATCCTGTATTATAACAACACTTATTACTGGTACGGAGAAATCAAGCAGGGCGTTACCTGGCGGGTGCCAGGATCTACCTGGGAAAATTACCGGGTTAATGCCGGCGGCGTGTCCTGCTATAGTTCAAAAGATCTGCTGCATTGGACATATAACGGGGTGGCTTTACCAGCCGAAAAAACTGATAGTACGGCAGATCTGCATATCAGTAAGGTTATAGAAAGACCGAAGGTGATTTATAATAAAAAAACAGGAAAGTTCGTGATGTGGATGCATATCGACTCACCCGATTACCGTTACGCCAGGTCTGGCGTTGCGGTGAGCGATCGGCCCGAAGGCCCTTTCCGGTATATCGGCAGCGTACGGCCTAATGGAAATATGGCCCGTGATATGACCATTTTCCAGGACGATGATGGCAGGGCTTATCATTTCTATTCATCAGAAGAAAACGAAACCATGCACGTCTGTGAACTGACAGACGATTATTTATCACACACCCGAAACGACCATCGCATACTGATAAAGCGTTCCAGGGAAGCGCCGGCGGTATGCAGGTATAATAACCGTTTGTATCTGTTCACTTCCGGCTGCTCTGGCTGGACGCCCAATGCGGCAGCCTATGCGGTGGCGGACAGCATCATGGGGCAGTGGACAGAACACGGCAATCCCTGTAAAGGCGCCGATGCCGACAGTACCTATCATGCGCAGACCACCTACGTGCTGGCAGTACCGGGCCGGAAAAATTGCTACATCTTCATGGCCGACAGATGGAATAAAAACAACCTGGAAGACTCCCGTTATGTATGGCTGCCACTAATATTTAATACCGCTGGCATACCCGGCATTACGTGGAAAGATCAATGGAAGATAACAGAATAACAGCACACATTCCCCAATTCTGCAGACAGTGTCTGCGGAATTGGGGAATGATTAAAAAGAGACAAACATTGTTTGCGAAATCAGTAATAGCATTTCATTGAAAAAGCAAGAAAAAAAACTCACCCTTCTATTGTTGCATTCCAATTAGTAGATGCACATATATTACCTGGTTTTCCGAATTTTTCCTAGATTGTGTTTTCATTTAACGGGTGTCAGCCAATCAAACATATAACGAAAAAGAACTATTGTCGAGAATAGCAGAAGGCGATGAGCAGGCATATGCTGTCATATTCGACCAATATTACCCATTGCTTTATACATACGTCCATCGCATTATCCAATCCGCCCCGGAAACAGAAAGTATTTTACAGGACATTTTTATGAAGATCTGGCAGGGACGTGAGACCTTGCAATATGTAGAGCGGTTCGCTCCTTATCTCTGGGTGATGACCCGTCACCACGCTCTCAATGCGATGCGCAACCTGGCGCGCCGCCATGCTTTATTAGATGATTTTGCCAAGCAGGTTACGACCGTAGAAACAGAAGAAACGAGGGAATGGCATCTTTCCCTTATAGACCAGGCCATTTCGCAGTTGCCCGAACATTGCCGCCAGGTATGGACCATGAACAGAATCAACAAAATGAAACAGGCGGAAATAGCGACAGCGCTGGGAATTGCATTACCAACAGTTAAAAAATATATGCAGCAGGCCATCAGCCTGATTACACAATATGTAAAAGATCGTTCTTCACTAGGTCTGGCCCTGACCCTTCTACTTTCTCTTTTTTTTGAAAAAAAATAAGATTCCCGTATACTTTTTAAAAAGCCAGGTGTCATTTATATATACCCGTTAATTTATTGCACATGAATGAGCAGCTGACTGAATTGTTTAATCGTTATTTCGACGGTACGGCCACGGAGACCGAGCGCCGGAAGTTAATGGAGTTGGTGACGGAATCGGATGATACGCTGCTGGAACCGGTGATGCGCCAACAATGGGAAGCGCTGCAGGGAACGGCAGTTCAAGCTCCTGATGGAGCCCATATACTGGCCGCCATTCTTGATAAACCGATACGGATGAAGCCTGTAAGACTACGTTGGTATTGGGCAGCTGCTGCAGCGGTATTGCTTCTCGTGAGTATTGGCGGCTATTTTCAGTTAAAGCATCAGCGAGAACTTACGGCACTTGCAAAAGTCCGGAAGATAACACCGGG
>NZ_DATCVJ010000634.1:0-2328 GCF_036566945.1 Chitinophaga sp.
GTTGTTGCGGATCAGCGGTACCACTATTTCTGAGCGGGAAAGACTGCTGCAGGCAATATGCCCGGGAAATGCTTCCACATCCGGTACAATCAATGTAGCTGCCTGTGCCCAGCTACTGCCGCATACACCTCTGTTCTTACGGATACGGGTACACGCTACTGGTCCCTGAAAGGGGCCCAGCACCAGTTCATCTTCTTTCACCAGGTAAAATCCCACCCAGAACCATCCAAACTGCTCTTTTAGCGCAGCGGCTACATTGGCTAAATTTGCTATAAGGTCTGTTTCTCCTTCCAGCAATCCCTTTATTTGCGGGATCAGGGAAGTATATTGTTCCGCTTTATCGCCCCGGATGATATGTAAGTCTTCTGCCATAATCGATGTTGTTCTACTGCAAAAGTCCGGAAATTTATATATATTTAGTGAAGTAACCGTTAAAGTCATTGTCGTTAGCCATTCAACCAATATATAACTGTACAGAGAGGTGTTTTTTGGTAGTTTATCCTATTTTCCGTCTGCCAAAAGCTTAATTAAAATATATTTGTGATACTATGAAATCACCGGACTTAATTTTAGTGAACGAACAAGACGAAGCTATTGGTACAATGGAGAAGATGGAAGCACATCATAAAGGATTGCTCCACCGGGCTTTTTCTGTATTTATCATTAATGATGCAGGTGAAATATTATTGCAGCGCCGTGCGCTGGAGAAATACCATTCTGCAGGATTATGGACCAATGCCTGCTGTAGTCATCCGTTTCCGGGGGAAACTACAGCTGCCGCCGCACATCGCCGGTTGCAGGAAGAAATGGGCTTCGACTGCGATATGCAGGAAATTTTTACATTTACCTATAGAGCGGAATTTGATAACGGTTTAACCGAACATGAATTTGACCATGTGTTGCTGGGTACCTATAATGGCAACATCTATCCTAATCCATCCGAAGTATGTGATTACCACTATTTGTCTTCCGGCCAGATTATGGAATTAATGGAAAAAGAGCCAGCCTCATTCACGATCTGGTTTCATCGCGCATTACCACTGGTATTGCAGTATATGAATATCCCGATCAATGCTGCCGGCGTATAATTTTTAGTTTTGTTTAGCTATGCCAATTTGCTGTTAACCGGAGTTTTTTCAATGGAGTAGAATTTTCCAACACCTATCTGCATGCCGCCCCAATGCGGCCATCTCTTCTATGCCTTTTAGCCTCCTTACCGGGACAAGCCCGGTACCACCTGTGCTATTTACTACTCTCAATAATTAACTATTAAACCCTCAGACACATGACAACCATCCAAATGCCTGACATCAGGTATCCCTTCCCTTCCGGAATTAATCAACATGTCAACGAAGCGCAGGAGCACGTAGCCTCCTGGGTAGCATTTTATGGCCTGCTCACAACAGAAAAAGCCATACAACGATTTCACAAATCCCGTTTTGCCTGGCTGGCAGCACGGGCTTTCCCCAATGCGGCCCTGCATGAGCTTTGCATTGTAGCCGATTTTAATACCTGGTTATTTATTTTAGATGATCAATGCGATGAAGCTAATACCGGTAGAAAGGCCGACTACCTGAAAAGCATCATGGCCGGGTTCATGGACATCCTCCAGCATAACCGGCCCATTACACTGGAAAACGGAGCCCCGCTGCCAGCTGCCCTGTGCAGCATCTGGGATCGTATGCGTGCTATTGGGAGCCCCGCATGGCGCCTTCGTTTTATTCGCAGCATGGATGAATACTTTACTTCCTGTATCTGGGAAGCCGAAAACCGGGAAGCCGGTATCGTACCCACGCTGGCAGATTATGTACACATGCGGCCCTTTACCGGCGCCCTCCTGGCAGATATTGAAGCCATTGAAATCATTGAAAAAGTGTATCTCCCCCAAGCGGTGATAGAACAGCCACTGATGCAACGCATGATACAGGCTTGTAATAACATTGTATGCTGGTCAAACGATCTGTTTTCCTGCACCAAAGAAGCACGGGTGGGCGACGTGCACAACCTGGTGCTGGTACTGCAACACCATCGGCAAATTAGTCTGCAGGAGGCCGTGAACCAGGCCGCCCGCATGCACAATGAAGAAGTAGCCATTTTTGCTACGCTGGAAAAATTATTGCCGCTGAATGGAGATGAAAGAGACTATGAATTGCTCCGCTATGTATCGGTACTCCGCTCCTGGATTACCGGTAATTACGACTGGAGCGTGAGCGACACCGGCAGGTATGGTTTGGAGGTGAAAGAAGTGGTCGCTGCGTAGGGAGCACCTTCGGTGCTTGTCTTTGTTCAGGATTAGGGTGATTTTCAGGATTTTGATGATTTTTTTAT
>NZ_DATCVJ010000635.1:0-3838 GCF_036566945.1 Chitinophaga sp.
ATGCTTTTTGCTTTCCGCTTTCCGCTTTCCGCTATTTTTAGTAATTTTCTGCATTCAAAAATAATGATAGCATGGATAACTTAAGTGCAGATATAAAGAAACTCCCCCGTCAATTTCTCCCGGAAGATTTTAAAGTAACCACCTGGGATGGCCTGCAGCCCTACTTCGAAACGCTGCAGCAACGACCCATTGATAACGTGACCGACCTGGAAAAATGGCTCAAAGATATGAGTGAACTGGAAGCCGTTATCAGCGAAGATGCCTGCTGGCGCCAGATCAAAATGACCTGCGATACTAACAGCAAGGAACTGGAAGAAGCATTTACCTACTTCTGTATGGAAATTCAGCCGAAGCTGCAACCATACGCAGACGCACTCAATAAAAAACTCCTGGAAAGCCCTTTCCGTAAAGAGCTGGACCAGGACCTGTATAAAACCTATCTCCGTAATGTAGAGAAACAGGTAAAACTTTTCAGAGAAGAAAATATTCCCATTCAGGCGGAACTAAGCGTAATGGCACAGCAATACGGCGTGATTGCAGGTAAAATGAGCATTACCGTGCACGACCAGGAATATACCCTGCAGCAAGCCGCAAAATTCCTGGAAAACAGCGACCGCGCCCTGAGAGAAGAAGTATTCACTAAAACGGCTACACGTCGTTTGGAAGACAAACAGGCATTGGACGAATTGTATACCGGGTTGGTCGTTAAACGTGATCAGGTAGCAAAGAATGCCGGCTTCGCCAACTACCGCGATTATAAGTTTGAAGAACTGGGCCGCTTCGACTACACCAAAGAAGATGCTTTTCAGTTTCATGCTGCCATCAAAGCGCATATTGTTCCGCTGGTACAGCAAATCCTGGAAAAGCAAAAGGAAAAATTGCAGCTGGACGCATTAAAGCCCTGGGATACAGAAGCAGAACCCGTAGGTGTAAAGCCACTGGAGCCATTCCACACGGGCGATGAACTGGTGAATAAAGCCATTGAAACCTTTGATGAATTGGGTCCTTTCTTTGGTAATTGTCTCCGTGTAATGAAACAAATGGGCCGCCTGGACCTCGAAAGCCGCAAAGGCAAAGCGCCGGGAGGCTACAACTGCCCGCTGGCGGAAACCGGCGTGCCTTTCATTTTTATGAATGCAGCCGGCCAGATGAAAGATCTTACTACCATGGTACACGAAGGTGGCCACGCAGTACATTCTTTCCTAAGTCATCATCTGCCACTCAGCGCATTCAAGGAATATCCTATGGAAATAGCGGAAGTAGCCAGCATGAGCATGGAACTGTTTACCATGGACTACTGGAACATTTTCTTTGATGATGCAGCACAACTCCGTCGTGCGCGCCTGCAGCAACTGGAACGTGCCATTACCATTTTCCCATGGATTGCAACCATCGATAAATTCCAGCATTGGATCTACGAACATCCGCAACATACTACCGAAGAGCGTACTGCTAAATGGGTAGAAATTCTAAATGAGTTCTCCCCTTCCGTAGTGGATTGGGCCGGTCATGAAGATTACCGCGCCATCACCTGGCAGAAGCAACTGCACCTGTTTGAAGTGCCTTTCTATTATATAGAATATGGTATTGCACAATTAGGCGCCATTGCGATGTGGAAACAATACAAGGAAAACAAAACCCAGGCACTGGACAATTACGTACAGGCGTTAAGTTTAGGTAACACCAAAACCTTACCTGAATTGTATAAAGCAGCAGGAATTAAATTTGATTTCTCGCCGGCATATGTGAAAGAGTTAGCCGATTTTGTAAAGAAAGAGATAGAAAAGATATAGCCTTGAGCGGTAGGCAAAAAGCGTAAAGCAAAAAGCTATTGAAGCGATTTTTTGTCTTACTCAGGATTATACTGATTTTGATGATTTTGGTGATTTTTTTTCTTTGAAGATGAAGATTAAAATGATTTTGGGAGATAACAGCGGGTATCCGCTCCTATCTCCCAAAATCATTTTAACCTTCCCAAATCATACAGGTAAAAATCTGGGAAATCATCAAAATCAGTATAATCCTGAGTAAGACAAAAAATCGCTTCAATAGCTTTTTGCTTTCTCCTTTGTGCCTTCAGCTTATTTGCATCCCTTACATACCCCACTCACTACTACTTCCACATTATGCATAGCATAACCTTTTGGAAGATGTATCTGCGGTACATCTGTATCATCTAAACAGATCGTAGTACCACATTCTTCGCATTTGAAGTGAATATGATGATCGTGGTGGTGATGCTCTGAGCATTCCGACTTACATACGGCGTAACGCACGGACGTATCGGTAGTAGGTATTTTATGAATGATGCCTTTATCCAGGAATGTTTGTAAAGTACGGTATACTGTAACGCGGTCGAATGACTTGCCCGCGAGTTTTTCGAAATCGCTGTGTTCCAGTGCTCCATTGCTTTTCATAAACAGCTCCAGGATTTTTGTCCTGGTTTCTGTTACACTCAGCTTACTATCACGTAAGAGACTGCCAATTCGTTCTGTTATTTGTTGTTTGGTGCCCATGATGAAAAAAAATTTATTCTTCCATTAAACGGTCTATGTCTGCAATCAGCTTATCCACGTCTTGCTGCTTGGTACCTTCGTACAAACCGCGTATCTGTCCCGTTTTATCTACAAGTGCAAACCATTGCGTGTGCACAAAATCTTCCTCTCCGGTGTAAACGCCATCATCTACCAGGTAGCCTTGTCTGGCCAAACGATACAATTGTTTTTTATCGCCGGTCAGAAACCACCAGTTTTTATCATCCGCGCCATGTTTGGCCGCATATGCTTTCAAAACAGGTACGCTGTCATGTTCCGGATCTACGGTATGCGACAGGATCAGAAAATTGGGCTTGTCTTTGTATTTTGCATACACCTTTTCCATATTGGCATTCATCTTCGGACAAATACCGGTGCAGGTGGTAAAAAAGAATTCCGACACATAAATCTTACCCGCTACATCTGCTTTTGCTTTGGTGTTACCATTCTGGTCCGTAAAGGAAAACCCTGGTACAGTATGCCCCGGCGCTCCCAGTATCGGCAATTTTTCCTTTCCTATAAAGGAGCCTGTCTGATCCTTGATAACATAGGCGGAGTAAGCGAGGAAACCCGCGCTCAACACCACGAAAAACGAAATGAGTATAATTGCTTTCTTCGACATAGGTATAATCCCCTGTTTTATTCAATATACAAAGGTAGCACATAGTTAACAGATGCCCAGCAGTGTATCCTTTCTCTCTTTTTTTTAACACGGATGCAACATTTTATAGTTGAGGATTAAAATTATCTGATTAAATGATAAAATTTAATTTGCAACACTGTTGCAAATTTACGTAGTTTTGTCCGGGTAGAAAAATGAGGATATGGAAGACAATATTTTAAAGCGGATAAGCCTGGATACCATCGGAATTGGAGCTTCTCTGGCCTGTGCCGTGCATTGCGCAGTATTACCATTGCTAATTACCCTATTGCCCCTGCTTGGATCGCATATCCTGGAAAACGAAAAGCTGGAATACGGGCTGCTGTCTTTTTCTTTTCTAATTGGTTGTTTGTCCCTGGGCAGGGGATATTTCCGGCACCACCGGCGTATAGTCCCTTTAATGATCTTTACGGCAGGCTTTGCCCTGCTATTAGGTGGGCACTTCGGTATTGCCGGTGGCTATTGGGAACCTGTGGTTATTTTCATCGGGGCAGGAGGGGTAACAGGAGCGCATATATTAAATCTGCAGCGCTGCAGGCAATGCACAGTTCACCAACATCAGCATCCCGAAACGAAATGATTGCCACAACAGAATGACAGAATCATGGTTTGCAGGCAGTATCGACTAACTGTTACGTACATA
>NZ_DATCVJ010000636.1:0-3718 GCF_036566945.1 Chitinophaga sp.
TTCATCTGATTTAGATCTGCGTTGGTTACCACCTGCCATGGCTGTTAAGCCAAAGTCTTTGCTCAGTTTGGCCTGGTAGTTCAGGGTCAGTTCACCATTCGTTTCCGTGATGGCGGCATTGTTCTGCGCATAAAATCCATCAGAAGCATACGCCGTACCAGATGGCACTACGCCTACATAGCCGCTGTTGGTATAGTCATGGTTTACGCGACCACGGATGAAGAGGTTGTCCAGGATATTATACTTGATCCCCAGGTTACCGATAAAGCGGTTGCGGTTATCATTGTTCTCAAATTTATTGAGAATGAAATAAGGATTACCAGCGAAGTCAGAAGGATTCCATTTTACTTCATTGCCATCTTTATCATAACCGGGATTCATATTACGTATGTCGACGGTGTTGGCCAGCATATACGTACTCCAGTTCAGATTACCGGGAGCATCAGACACGTTACTTCTGTTCTCCGCTTTTTCCACATTATACTGTGCGTATGCTTCCACGGAGAGTCTTTTACTCAGATTGGAATTAACGCTGGCGGTAAATATTTTTTTATTCAGATGCTGGTTGGGCGCCAGCGCATGATTGTTCATGTCGGACAGGGAAGCCCTGAAAGTGGTGCTCTCATTGCCTCCGGCGAAAGACACGGTGTTGGTAAAGGTGTTACCGGTGCGGTAGAAGTTTTTGATATTATTCTTTTGCGGAGAATAAGGACGGGCTACCCCATCAAACTGCACTACGTTGCTGCCATCCATTTTTGGGCCCCAGGAGAGGCGGCCGGCGCTGATAGCAGATGATTTATCTGTTGGCTTGGCGCCGTTCTGGCCGGAACCGTATTCATATTGCCAGTCGGGGATGATAGCGGGAGTTTCTGCCGTATAGGTAGAGTTGTAATCCACACCAATGCCTTTCCTGGTTACTCCTTTCTTGGTGGTGATCAGGATAACGCCGTTGGCTGCACGGGCGCCATAGAGCGCGGCTGCAGGACCACCTTTCAATACGGTAATGCTTTCAATATCATCCGGGTTGATGCCGCCGATACCATCACCACGATCGCTGTTCAGACCAATGGCGCCGTTGCCGCTGGCAGGAACGCTCTGGGTGGTATTGTCGATGGGCATCCCGTTGATCACATAAAGTGGTTGGCTCTCTCCGTTGAGGGAACCGGTACCACGGATGGTGACACGACTGGAGCTACCGGGGCCGGCAGCGAGACTGGCAGAGTTTACGCCGGCAATTTTTCCGGTCAATGCATCTGCCACATTGATTTCACGGGCCTGGGTAAATTCACTGCCTTTTACTTCTGTCACAGCATAGGCGAGTGCTTTTTTATCTTTTTTGATACCGAGTGCGGTGACAACTAATTCCCCCAGTGCTTTGGAGGCCACTTGCAGTTGAATGTTGATGTGTGTTTGTCCCGGCGCTACTTGTACTTCTTTCCTTTCATATCCTATATAGCTAACGGCAACGACTATATCAGCCGGATGTGTAGCAGGAATATGTAAGGTGAATTTGCCTTCCGGATCTGTAACGGCGCCTACGCCTTTGGCAGCTAGCAGGGAAATGGTGGCGCCAATAATTTGTTGTCCATCCGTACCTTTTACGGTACCGGAAATGGATGATGGCTTGTTGGCAGGTGTCTGAGCTTTACTTCCAAGACAAAACAATAGGCTGACTACAGGCAGCATAAGTTTTGTGAAAGTTGCCAGTTTTATGACATTTTTCATCATTGTGGTTTGGTTGATAGTTCTTTCAAATAATGCGGAAATACTGCTCTAAAATAGACATTTCATTCATTTCTGCAAATTATTTGCAAATAATAATTGCAAATTATGCACCTACAAGAAATCAATAATGAATCAACACGTTGATTATTAATATATTACCATTTTATCATTTTTGCAGAAAAATTATTTCTCGTAATAAAAGTGCAAAATCAGGGATGAACGTATATTTTTGCGCTAGTATTATTTTACCCGGCAGTCCGAATCTTTGTAAATGCTGGGATTTTTAACTATCATCACCCTTTGAATCGTCGCAACGCTATGGATAGTACTAACACGCAGGATCAGCTTCCTCCTGTTTCACTCACTAAAAAAGCGAGGAAGCAGTTAATTATACAGCAGGTGAACATCCACACCCGTATTACTTACACCGAGTTGGTAAGTCTGATCAATGTGTCAGAAGACACCATCCGGCGGGATGTAAATGAACTGGCCGATGATGGAGAAGTAGTGAAGATCAAGGGTGGCGCAATGTCTATCGCCTACCATTATGGTCATGAATCGCAGACCTATGCACAGCATAATAAACTGGTGATTGCAGAAAAAACGCTGCAATTACTCTGGAATGATATGATTGTACTGATTGGTGGTGGTACCACTATCCGGGAGTTCATCAAAAAAATTCCGGCTACCCTGCGTGCTACCTTTATTACGGTGAATGTGCTCACCGCAGTAGAGCTATTGGATAAGCCGATGATAAAAACGATTGTGATTGGCGGGCAAATATCTGCCTATAGCCAGATGACAGTAAGCGGCGAAGTATTTGAATATCTTTCCAACATCAAAGCAGACCTTTGCATCATAGGGACTAACGCTATAGACCCTGTGAATGGCTTAACTGACTCGGATTGGGAAACCATACAGGTTAAAAAAGCGATGATCAAAGCGGCTGATAAAGTAGCGATACTTGCTATTTCAGAGAAACTGAATTCTTCTATGAAGATGAAAATTGCCGACCTGCAGGATATTCAATATCTGATTACAGAGCTTCCGGCGGATAGTCCTGAATTGCAGGCGTACAAAGGAAAAGACCTGATTATTTTATAAAATAAAGCGGGTGTTTTCTATGTTGAAAATACCCGCTTTATTTTATTTACTTCGCCGGCTTTCTGTCAGAAAGCGATGCCGGTTTTATCTTATCATACTCCACTACTCCCGTTTGTTTCGCCCAGTCAAAATACGCGGCACTAAACTATTACGTTTAAACTTCCTGGTTACAATCCCGTCCAAGATCCGGATTAAGTACATACATCATGAAAAAGGTTATGACCGCCTTATTATTGTTGGCAGCACTAACGGGCACCCGATCTATAGCAACTGCGCAGGTAAGTGTAGGCGTAGGCGTATCCATTAACGTGGCGCCTCCTCCATTACGGGTATATACACAACCGCCTTGTCCGGCAGACGGATACATGTGGACGCCGGGTTATTGGGGCTATGGCCCTGCGGGCTACTACTGGATTCCGGGCGTATGGGTGCGGCCACCCCGCATCGGTGTACTCTGGACACCGGGCTACTGGGGATTTGTTGGCGGTTTCTATCGCTGGCATGCCGGCTACTGGGGCCCTCATGTAGGATATTATGGTGGTATTAACTACGGGTACGGCTACGCTGGATCCGGCTTCTATGGCGGGATGTGGCGGGGTAACGCCTGGCATTACAACACTGCGTATGCGAATGTCAACACCAGGATTGTTCGCAACACTTATGTTAATAACACTTATATCAATAACAGGACGGTTGTCAACAACCGCAGCAGCTTCAATGGCCCTGGAGGTATTACTTCCAGACCTAACCGTGTAGGGCAGGTGGGGCCGGTCAATAACGGACGTCCGATCAACAGGATTGACAATAATGGACCTGGCAACCGTGCTGCATTTGCAGAGGGAAATCGTGTAAACGGGCAACAAAACCATTTCAATAATGCCGACAGGGG
>NZ_DATCVJ010000637.1:0-3363 GCF_036566945.1 Chitinophaga sp.
ACTTTTTGGAGAAGAACAGCAATTCATACAGTACAATCAGGAAAAGACTGGCCAGTGTTGAAAAGACGATCTTCATAAGGAGGTATAGTACATTGCCGGTACCAAATACTTCCAGTGTAAAAAAGACAGCATGGTGCAGGAATACCAGGATCGCGGCATAGATGAGAAATTGCGATACGCCCATGCTGGTCATGGACGGCGTTTTCTGGGTTGTTTCAAAACCACCCTGTGGCGATAGGATATTAATAATAAACGGGCGCAGATAGGCGATGAATACGCAGGCTGCCGCGTGCATGCCGGGAGTATTCATAAACATATCCAGGGAAAGCCCCATCAGCAACCCCATGAGCATAAGCACCGGGCGTGGCAGATTAAAGGGCAGTGCCAGTATAAACAACATGTATAAATATGGGCTCACCAGCTGATGCAGCAATATTTCATTGAGCACAAACACCTGTATCAGCAACAGGAGCACAAAGCGGATTATATTTCTTAACAGTATACTCATTTAATCAACTTATACGTTGAATCTTCCAATCGTTGTTGTTCGTCTCTTAACAGGTTTTCTATCACATACACATATTGCAGGTTAAAGAAATTGGTGGCCAATTTCAATCGGATAGTAAACGAGGTGCTGGCTTTGTCTCCCACGGCAATGTTTTCTACATAGCCAATAGGAATGTTTTCCGGGAACAAGGCCGAAAAGCCGCTGGTAACTACGGTATCGCCTTTGTGGATCTTCGCACTTTTAGGCACATCTTTCAACAGGGCATAACCGGCATCTTCACCATCCCAGTGTACAGATCCCATTTCCTTTCCTTGTCCCAGGCGGGCGCTGATGGATACAGAATTGGATTTAGACAACATAGACAGTACTACTGAATAGTTATCACTCACGCTTCTCACTACGCCTACCACGCCGCTGCTGCTGATAACGCCCATATTAGGACGGATCCCCTGCAGACTGCCACGGTGAATGGTAATATAGTTAACCGGCTTATTAATAGAGTTATTGATCACTTTAGCGGAGAAGTATTCGTAGCGGCGGATTTGTGTACCGATCACTTTATGGGCGGTATCATCGCTGTACTGCCGAAGGGTATCGATTTTGACACCATTGGTGGTGATCATGCTATCGTAGCTGGTTCGCAGGGCATTATGCAGTCGCATGTTTTCGTTCACCAGGCTATCGTTGGTCGACTTCAGGTGAAAGTAGTACTGTACATTATTATACTTGTCGTATAACTTGCCACTGATATCGTTGGCGGAACTGAGGTAGGCTGTTCGCTGAAAATTATTATGCTGGAACACCAATACCAGACAAATCACTTCCAGCAGCAGAAATAAGAAGAAGTTAAAATATCGCCTAAAGAAAATGATTAAATTTCGCACAAGCGCGCACTGGTTTTTAGATTTAGAGATTTACGGATTTTCCAATGTTGTTTTACCAACATCTTCCAATCCGTAAATATCAAAATAGTTTTATTGCATCAGGAACGGATATTTACCAACATGCTTCAACGCAATACCAGTACCTCTTACCACTGCGCGTAACGGATCGTCTGCTACATGCACCGGCAGTTTGATTTTTTGGGTAAGACGTTTATCCAGTCCGCGCAGTAAAGCACCGCCGCCGGTCAGGTATAAACCTCTGCGATAAATATCTGATGCCAGCTCAGGAGGCGTTGTTTCCAGCGCTTTCAGGATGGCTTCTTCGATCTTAAAGATAGATTTGTCAAGGGCTTCCGCAATTTCCTGGTAAGATACCATGATTTGCTTGGGGATACCGGTTACCAGATCTCGTCCGTTAACAGGAATATCATCCGGTGGGTTATCCAGTTCTTTCAGGGCAGATCCGATATGAATCTTGATCTGTTCTGCCGTTCTTTCACCAATCAGCAAGCTATGATAGCGGCGCAGGGCTTCCATGATATCGGCGGTAAACTCGTCACCGGCAATACGGATACTCTGGTCACAAACAATACCAGCCAGGGCAATCACAGAAATACCGGTGGTACCACCACCTATGTCAATGATCATATTTCCTACCGGTTCTTCCACATCGATACCAATACCCAGGGCAGCAGCCATAGGCTCATGGATCAGATATACCTCTTTGGCACCTGCCTGTTCAGCAGAGTCACGTACAGCTCTCTTCTCCACTTCCGTAATGCTGGAAGGAATACAGATCACCATGCGCCAGCTCGGTGCAAACAGTGGTTTCTTGGGGTAAATCATTTTTATGAGTTCCCTGATCATTCCTTCAGCGGCATTAAAATCCGCTATCACGCCATCTTTCAGGGGACGTATAGTACGAAGATATTCGTGTGTTTTTTCGTGCATCATCATGGCCTTCTTTCCAACTGCCACAATTTTGCCACTAGCCCGTTCTATCGCTACAATGGAAGGCTCGTCCACTACCACCTGGTCATTATGAATTATCAGCGTGTTCGCTGTACCAAGATCAATCGCGATTTCCTGCGTTAAAAAATTAAAAAATCCCATTGTTGATACGGTCAAAAATTAGAATGCAAAAATGAATAATTCCAACGAATATACGATGCAAAAAATGGATATTCTTGCAATAATACAGCTAAATATTAAAAAAAGTTATTTGTTGTGCAAACGGCATGTTAACTGCTCTCTTTATGCTCCGACCAGATGAACGGGATATCCCCGTTTTAATTGTTCCTACTGCCTAAAATTACGCCTTTACAAGTCCCGCTTTTCAATTGTCCTGTACCAGTCCTCCCTACTGTGAACAGCTTTTAGCTGTTAGCTGTTAGCAGGTAGGGATTTAAGCGAGTACTTATCCGCCAAGATCCATAACAGCTAACAACTAAAAGCTAACAGCTAAATAAATTCGTATCCGATATCACGGCGATAGCCTTTGCCGTCAAATGTAATCTGCTCCGCTGTTTGCACAGAATGAGCCAATGCCATCGACAGGTTGGCTGCCAGTGAAGTAATAGACAATACACGACCTCCGTTGGTCAGCACCTCGTCGCCTTCCTGCCGGGTACCGGCATGAAAAACAACCTGGTCGCGGGTAGGAGCTGGAATACCTTTTATCACTTTATTCTTTTCATATGCTTCGGGGTATCCTTTTGATACCAGCATTACCGTGGCTGCGGCGCGTTCATCTGCGTAAATCGTTTGCTCATTCAGCTTGCCGGATGCTACTGCATTGAATAGCTCCAGTAAATCATTCTTCAAACGGGGCATTACTACTTCCGTTTCCGGATCGCCCATGCGACAGTTATATTCAATTACAAAAGGCTCCCCTCCTACATTAATCAGGCCAAAAAAGACAAAGCCATGGTAGATGATTCCTTCTTTAGACAAGCCGGCGATCGTAGGTCT
>NZ_DATCVJ010000638.1:0-4014 GCF_036566945.1 Chitinophaga sp.
CTGACGGCACCAGCCCATCGTTACTCATGGAGTAGAACACCCTGGTTTGACCCAGTAACATCACCAGGATAACAGAGGAGAACCCTGCCAGGATAGCCACCGTAATGAAGGTAGATAACCAACCAAAACCAGGCATATACGTATCAATAGCATAGGCAACAGATGCTTCACCACCTGCCTTCAGGAAGTCGGTGAAAGGTGCAATACCTGTTAACACAAAGGAAAACAGAATATACAGCACCGTACAAATCGCCAGCGACACCAGGATACCAATAGGCATATTCTTTTTAGGGTTCTTGGTTTCCTGGGCTGCAGTGGATACCGCATCAAACCCAATAAAAGCAAAGAATACCACGCCGGCACCCCTTAGGACCCCTGCCCATCCATGATTCCAGAAATTGGCATAATCAACGACCTGGCCATTGTGCATTTTCACCGTACCGGCAGTAGCAGGAATGGTAAATGGCGTATGGTTGGCAGGATTGATGTATTTCCATCCAAGGAAAATGAATAACAGTACAATAGCTACTTTGGTAATTACAATAATATTATTAACAATAGCAGAACTCTGGGTACCTCTGATCAGCAGTAAAGTGAGTGCCAGGAGGATAAACAGGGACGGTACGTTCATGATACCGTGTACACCGGCATCGGAAACTTCGAAAGGACTATGACACCATTCATATGGGATGGTGACATGAAAGACGCTTGTCAGCAGTTTATTTAAATACTGTGACCAGCCAATAGCTACGGTAGCAGCTCCCAGTGCATATTCCAGCACCAGATCCCAACCAATAATCCAGGCAATAAATTCTCCCAGTGTGGCGTAGGAATAGGTATAGGCGCTTCCGGCGATAGGAATCATGGAGGCAAATTCAGCATAGCACAAACCTGCCAGCGCACAGCCTATGGCCGCAATAATAAAGGAAATGGTAACAGCAGGGCCGGCATGTTGCCCGGCAGCTGCGGCTGTTCTTACAAAAAGACCTGCACCAATAATGGCTCCGATCCCAAGGGCCACCAGTGAACCAGCTCCAAGCGTCCTTTTCAGACCCTTTTCCGATTCTCCTGCTTCGGCCATTAAAACAGACATTTGTTTTTTAGCAAAGAGTTTGCTCATACGCAGTCGTATTGTGGTTGATGTTTTAAGGTAGTTTAGTTATGTTGTTGTTGTCGATCGCCAAATATAATATCTAAAATCAAAAACAGATACTTTTATTTTGCCCGCTAACGCGCATGTTTAGCTGCTTAACCTTATTTTTGGGAAATTTTCCGGTTACAACTTTTAATTCTTACAAGATAAATTTTCGCACTGCATGAAGAAATCATCGAATCTGCTTACCCTATATATATTCATTGGCATGCTAATCGGAATAGGTACTGGTTATGCCGTATTCCTGACTTACGGCAATGCAGCTCCCGTTCCGGGAACCAAGGATACTCCGCAGGTTTTCGCTGATAATATCTCCATCCTAACAGATATCTTCCTCCGCCTTGTGAAAATGATCATAGCCCCGCTGGTATTTTCTACCCTCGTGGTAGGAGTGGCCAAGCTGGGAGATATAAAAGCGGTAGGGCGCATTGGTGGTAAAACCATGCTGTGGTTTATCAGTGCAACCTTTGTATCATTGTTCCTCGGTTTAATACTGGTGAATTTGATGAAGCCGGGCTTATCCCTGCAGTTGCCTTTGCCGGACGAACATGCCTCCACAGGTATTGCTAAAGCAGATATGACACTGAGAGGCTTCTTTCAGCACGTGGTACCGGATAGTGTAGTGAATGCGATGGCACACAATGAAATATTGCAGATCGTAGTATTTGCTATTTTCTTTGGTGTAGCTGCGGCGGCGATAGGTGAAAAAGCGATGCCGGTTGTAAAGTTGCTCGATAGCGTGGCGCATATCATGCTGAAAGTAACCGGTTTTGTAATGAATTTTGCCCCATTTGCCGTATTTGGTGCCATGGCAGGTATCATTGCTTTAAAAGGCCCCATTGTACTGGTTACTTATGGTAAGTTCATATTACAGTTCTATCTCGGACTTTTCAGTTTATGGATTGTGATCGCATTTGTGGGATGGCTGATACTGGGTAAACCTGTATTCCGCCTGCTGGGCCTGATCAAAGATCCGCTGTTACTGGCATTTGGCACAGCCAGCAGTGAAGCGGCTTACCCCCGCACCATGGAAGAACTGGAAAAATTTGGCTGTGATAGCCGCATTGTTAGCTTTGTATTACCCCTGGGCTACTCCTTTAATCTGGATGGCTCTATGATGTATATGACCTTTGCCAGTTTATTTATTGCCCAGGCATACGGTATGCACCTGAGCATTGATCAGCAGATTACGATGTTATTGGTATTAATGATTACCAGTAAAGGTATTGCGGGTGTGCCGCGTGCTTCCCTGGTGGTAATTGCAGGTACCCTGTCTATGTTCCACATCCCTGAAGCGGGCCTGATCCTGTTACTGGGGGTAGACCATTTACTGGACATGGGTCGTTCCGCTACCAACGTGATCGGGAATGCAATGGCTACCGCCGTTGTGTCCAAATGGGAAAATAAACTTACGCCCGGAGATGCCACTAACGCCTAACTTAACAAATGCGTAACAGATTAATGTTTATTTTACCACTTCAGAAATAGAAATAGCGTACTAGCATGGACCAGATTATTGAGTTTTTTAAACACCTCATTAATCCCTCGTGGATTATTGAACATGGTGGCCTTTACCTGTTACTGGCGATTATTTTCGCAGAAACTGGTTTATTCATTGGCTTCTTTCTGCCGGGCGATTCCCTGCTTTTTGTAGCAGGTATCTACAGCGAAGACCTTTGCCGCAGCTTCTTTGATCTGCCTTTTGTATTAATTATGTTCCTGATAGCCACGGCAGGTGTGCTGGGGAATATGGTAGGTTTCTGGTTTGGTAAAAAATCCGGTCCCATATTATTTAAGAAGAAAGACACTTTCTTTTTCAGAAAGAAGCACTTGCACCAGGCCCATGAGTTTTTTGTGAAATATGGCGGCGGCGCTATCTTTTTTGCCCGGTTCCTGCCTATCATCCGCACCTTTGCCCCTATAGTAGCGGGTATTGTGGGCATGGAAAACAAGAAATTCATGTTTTACAATATCGTAGGTTCCTTTGCCTGGGTATTTTCCATGATGCTGGCAGGTCATTACCTGGATAAATTATTCCCTAATCTGAAAGAACACCTGGAGCTGATCATCCTGGTAATTGTATTGATTACCACTTTGCCGGTACTGATTAAAGTTATTTTCGGAAAGGTGAAACATCAGCACGCACACGACGAACATAAGAAAGTAGAAAAAACAGATTCTCCATTATAATTTTTTATATCTTTAAAAGGGCCTTGTAAAAGGCCCTTTTTTTTATTTATTCCCGTTATTATTATCGACAACCAAACTAAAATGAAAACCGACAATCGTCCTGTTTCTATTTTCAATATAGCTGTGATAGTGGCTTCACTGGGCTATTTCGTGGATATTTATGATCTTTTGCTGTTTACTATTGTGAGAGTCCCGAGTTTGAAATCACTGGGTCTGCCGCAAAACGAAATTGATGCGGGTGCAGGCATGCTCCTGATCAATATTCAAATGATTGGGTTACTGATAGGTGGTATTTTCTGGGGAATTATCGGAGATAAGAAAGGGCGTTTAAGTGTATTATTTGGTTCCATCCTGATTTATTCTATCGCCAATATTGCCAATGGTTTTGTGCATGGTATCAATGGATACGTGCTTTGGCGCTTTGTGGCCGGCTTTGGCCTGGCAGGAGAGCTGGGGGCAGGTATTACATTGGTATCTGAAATACTCCCTAAAGAAAAAAGAGGATATGGTACCATGATAGTGGCTACTGTAGGGGTTTCCGGCGCCGTGGCAGCTAACCTGATTGCGAAACTGGTAGGCGACTGGCGCATCTGTTATTTTATAGGAGGTGGACTGGGGCTGGCTTTGCTGGTACTGCGGGTGAGCGTAATGGAATCGCATTTATTTAATGC
>NZ_DATCVJ010000639.1:0-4070 GCF_036566945.1 Chitinophaga sp.
TGGATGAATTTTGCTCTCCACGCAGCAGACTCGAAATAACATTGTTCTGCCATACGGTAATAGCCTGGTCAGTAGCGCACGCACTAACGTTACCGTAACTCGCATCATTCTCGAGTGGCATATATGAATAAAGGGAATAAAGGAACTGCAGTGCCGTATTATAGTTTTGAAAGGCCGTGTTAATGGTTGCGGTAGCCGGCGGCACTATATCCAGGTATTTCTTACAGGAGATAAATCCGGTGATGAATACACAGCCTATCAGTAATAATTTATGTTTGAAGAAATTCATAATGATCTTTTTTCAGTGATGGAATTGTAAACGGATTATAGTTTGAATTGCGCGCCTATATTTAAATTGGTCTCAGGCGGATAACCCAGTCCATTACCACCACCTTGTTCCGGATCCCACAATTTGAATTTAGAAAAGGTCAACAGGTTAACACCCCTCACGTATACCCTTACAAATTTTGCTGCGTTATAACCTAATTCCGCCTGTTTCAGGCGCAGAAACGAAAAGTCACGCAACCACCACGATGAATTCTGTTCATTGTTTGGCGCCGTTTCCAACGCTGTTAACCTTGGATAAAAAGCATTTATATTCTGATTATCTGTAGACCAATGATCGTTGGCGATAGCAGCCAGGACATTGTTTTGCGACCGTCCAAATGGCCGGAACCCACCTATAAAACCTGATACACGTGATGTTCCCTGGAAGAAGACACCCAGGTCGAATTTTTTATACGTCACCGTAAATCCACCTCCATAAACTATTTCAGGCACCGTCGGATAGCCCATGGCTACTTTGTCATTGTTGTTAATACTTCCATCTGCCATCACATCCTTATACTTAATATCGCCGGCGTGTGACATAGTAAACACCGGACTATTGGCTACTTCATGTTCATCAATGAACAATCTTTCTGCTACGAGTCCCCAGTTGCTATTCAGCGAACGACCTATTTGCGATAAATTGCCTAAGCCCAGTAATGCATAATTAGGTTCATCATAATACAATACGGTATTATGTGCATAAGTGAAAGTACCTCGCATGGAAATACTCAGATCATTACTAATGGTATGACTGTATTGCAAAGTAGCATCAATCCCCCTGTTCAACACCTTTCCGATATTAGAATAAGGCAGTGCACTGAGTACACCGGCAGTTGCCGGTATCGTTCCCCGCTGCTGGTAAATGTTACTCCTTATTTCTCTGAACCAATCTATATTCAATGTTAACTCATTCAGTATACCCAGATCCAACCCGATGTTCATTTTCTTACTGATTTCCCACTGGATATTATTATTAGGATACCTGGTAATCTGTATGCCACTTTTGTAATTATCGAAATTAAATCCGGTAGTAAAACCATTGTTGGAGCTGTTCATATTTACCACGCTGAGATACGGGAAACGATTACTGCCAATCTGGTCATTACCCGCCAGACCGTAGGAAGCACGCAGTTTCAACAGATTAATTTTCTTCGCCCAGATAGTTCCTTTGAAAAAATTTTCATTGGAGATTACATAGGATATCCCTCCAGCCGGGAAAAAACCATATCGGTGACCTTCCGCAAAATTCTCGGAACCAGTGTATCCAAGGTTCGCTTCCACATAATAGCGGCTATCATATCCATAGGCAAATCTACCAGCATATCCCTGTTTCCGGGAAGGCAAAGTACTGATAATGTCATCACCTGGATTATTGGTATTATACTCACTCCGTAAAAAAACCAACATACCGGATACATCATGCTTCGTTCCAAAAAAATGGCTATAATTTAAGGTACCCTGGAGGTACAGTGTTCTGTCGCCGGCATTGCTACCTGATTGACCAAGGGCAGAAGACCCACCGGCCGCACTGATCCAGTTTAAATTATAGGTATTATCCTGGTAATTCTTTAGCGTATAATAGTAAGGGGTATAACTACGGGTAATAGCACTACTGGAAAAATTCTTAAACGATACAAGTCCATTAAAGCTAAGGCCGGGCGTAATGGCGTCCAGTTTCTGTGATGCACGCAAAGTCGTGAGCAGTGTAGAGGCAGCATACTGATTATAGCCTTTCACCATGTCTGCATATGGATTATCGCGGGTATTAGCGATATTGAATCCATCTGTTTTATTACCAAAAAATATGTGATCAATACCTGCAGAATCCCGGGGGGTGGGATAATATGCCGGAAAATCGACTCCATTGGCCCCCATTACAGCGGAAAACAAGGATGGTACTGAACTTGCAGGACCTGTATTCTGATAAAAATCTGCGTTAATATTCAGCTCCAGCTCCGTGGTTTTAGTCACATTCACATTTACATTATTCACGAAATTATAGCGGTTGTTATTAATATTATTCTTAAAGCCGCTCACCAGGCTATTCCTTAGAATACCTTCATCCTTATAGTAGGCAAGTCCCATGTAATAGCGTGCCACCTTATTACCTCCCTGTACATTGAGGTTAGCATGCTGATTGAGTGCATAATCCTTAAACAACATCTTATACCAGTCAAAATTGGGATAGGCATAGGGATCGCCCCCTTTGATGGTACCATTGATTTTATCCTGTGAATAACGGTCAGCACTATACGGATTATCATTCTTCAGTGCTTCATTGTACAAATTCATATACGACACCCCGTCTGTAAATTTCACCACTTTGGTAGGCGATGAAATATTGTTTTCCACCAATGCAGTGATCTTTGGATGATCTAATGCCCTGCCATGTTTGGTTTCTATCAGTATGACACCATTTGCACCTCTTGCACCATATAATGCGGTAGAAGAAGCATCTTTGAGTATGGAGAAACTTTCAATATTAGAAGGATCAATACTATTAAGATCGTCTGAAGAAATTTCTATTCCATTTAAGAAGATCAGCGCGCCGGTACCGCCATAGGTAGATACTCCCCTGATCCAGAACTGGGCTCCGCTACCAGGTTGCCCGGAAGGTTGACGGGCAATTACACCTGCCAGTTTACCCGCAAAGGAAGAGGAGAGTGTACTGGAAGGTGTTTTAAGTTCCTCTGGCGAAATGCTGGTAATGGCGCCTACCACACTGATTTTTTTCTGCCGGGTGTTAAACCCCGTTATTACTACCGAATCTATATTGGCGATAGTAGGTTCCATCAATATATCCAAATGATCCTTTCCGGCTACCGCCACTTCCTTTGGCTTATATCCCAGGTAAAACAGCTGCAGCACTGCGTGCGTATCCTTTACCGTGATCCTGAACACCCCTTCTTTGTCCGAGTAGGTACCATTGGTAGTTCCTTTTTCCTTGATACTCACCCCTACCATGGGGCCGCCTTTTTCATTAATTATTGTGCCCCGTATCATGACAGATACGGCCTGCATACTGCTGCTCTCCTTACGTTGGCTTTTGATGACAATCGTATTATGTGTAATCTCATAAGTAAGTGTCAATCCTTTGAAACAGTAGTTAAACACGTCAGTTAATGAAGCATCTTTCATCTGAATATCAATTCCCCGAATATTTTTTACCAGATCCGGATTATAAATCAACTGATAACCAGTTTGATTACGGACAGCCTGGAACACCTGTTCCAGGGAAAGATTTTTACCTGAGATGGTAATACTTTGTGAATAGGTATTTGCGCTAACCTGGATAGCAAAAAAAAGTAAAAGAGCGGCTATACTAAACCGGATTCTGGTTGACAATGGGGGTTGCGGCCCCCTTTTATAAATAGCAATATCATTGCTATGTACAAGTGGATTCATAACTTTGTACCGTTTAAAGATTACAATAACGCGTTGCGAAGATTTCTAAAATGGACACATAGCCAGGCACTGCAGTACCTGGTGTTCAACATAACATGATAGTTTACTAATTCATTGTTCTATTTCATTATACACTTATTATTTTGAGACGCTTGAAATGCGGACCTGTCGACCTGTGACGGTAAAATGCAGTCGTCCTTCCGCCTCCAGGACATCAAAGAATTCTCTTACATTTTCTTTGCGAAGAAAATCACCTGAAAACCGGATACCGGACATATCGCCCTCGTATTGTACATCTATATTGTACCACCGGGATATCTGACGCATAATGGCGG
>NZ_DATCVJ010000640.1:0-3823 GCF_036566945.1 Chitinophaga sp.
TGACATCGCCCGTGAAACACTGGCTAAACACTGGATGGGCTACGGTCGTAAAGAAACGCCTATTCAGCGCTTAACAGAAGGCGGTGTATATCAGTGGAAACGTAAAGGAGAATTCCATCTCTTTAATCCTACTACTATTCACTATCTGCAGCTGGCTACCCGCATGGGTGATTACGCTGCATTTAAGAAATATTCCAAATCGGTAAATGACCAAAGCGAAAAAGCAGCCACCTTACGTAGTCTGTTTTCGTTTAAGCCTAACCGTCCATCTATTTCCATCGATGAAGTAGAACCAGCCAGCAGCATCTTCAAGCGTTTTGCTACAGGCGCTATGAGCTTTGGATCTATTTCTCACGAGGCACACTCCACACTGGCCATTGCCATGAACCGCATTGGTGCTAAAAGTAATACCGGTGAGGGTGGGGAAGATGAGCTGCGCTATGAGCAATTGCCTAACGGCGACTCTATGCGCTCTGCCATCAAACAGGTTGCCAGCGCCCGTTTCGGGGTTACCAGCTACTACCTGACCAATGCCGATGAGTTACAGATTAAAATGGCGCAGGGTGCAAAACCAGGCGAAGGCGGACAATTACCTGGTCATAAAGTAGATGAATGGATTGCGAAAGTTAGACACTCCACTCCAGGTGTAGGTCTGATTTCTCCGCCTCCTCACCACGATATTTATTCTATCGAGGATTTGGCTCAGCTGATCTATGATCTGAAAAATGCTAACCGCGCCGCCCGTATCAGTGTGAAACTGGTATCCAAAGCAGGCGTAGGTACTATTGCTGCCGGTGTGGCGAAAGCACATGCCGATGTAGTACTGGTATCCGGTTTTGATGGTGGTACCGGTGCCTCTCCGGAAAGCTCTATCAAACACGCTGGTTTGCCATGGGAGCTTGGCTTGGCTGAAACACATCAGACCCTCGTGAAAAATAAACTCCGTACCCGTGTAGTACTGCAAACAGATGGTCAGCTGAAAACCGGCCGTGACATTGCGATAGCTACTTTACTGGGTGCCGAAGAATGGGGTGTGGCTACCGCTGCACTGGTAGTAGAAGGTTGTATCATGATGCGTAAATGCCATGTAAATACCTGCCCTGTTGGCGTAGCTACCCAGGATCCGGAACTGCGCAAACGCTTTACCGGCGATCCACAGCATGTGGTTAACCTGTTCACCTATCTCGTGGAAGAACTCCGCGAAATCATGGCTGAACTGGGCTTCCGTACCATCAATGAAATGGTGGGTCAGGTAGGTTGCTTACAGGTACGTGATAACATCACCAACTGGAAATCACAAAAACTCGATCTGTCTCCTATATTATTTAACGAAGCGCCTGCCGGCGAAACAGGCCTGTACAAACAGGAAGAACAGGATCACGGTATCAGCGAAGTAATAGACTGGCAACTGCTCAAGGCCGCACAGCCTGCACTGGAAAAGAAAGCCAGGGTATATCAGCAGTTCCCTGTAAAAAATACAGATCGTACTATCGGTACCATCCTGTCTAACGAAATATCCAAACGCTACAAGAGCGAAGGATTACCGGAAGATACCCTGCACTTCAAGTTCATCGGATCTGCAGGCCAGAGCTTCGGCGCTTTCACCACTAAAGGTGTAACACTGGAACTGGAAGGAGAAGCCAATGACTACTTCGGTAAAGGCTTGTCTGGCTCCAAACTGATCCTTTATCCACAAGGTGAAGCAGGATTCAAAGCAGAAGAAAATATTATCGCAGGTAACGTTTGTTTCTATGGAGCAACTTCCGGAGAAGCCTACATCCGCGGTAAAGCAGGTGAACGCTTCTGTGTACGTAACTCCGGTGCTACCGTAGTAGTAGAAGGAGTAGGCGATCACGGTTGCGAATACATGACCAATGGTAAAGCGGTGATACTGGGTGAAACCGGTCGCAACTTTGGTGCTGGTATGAGTGGTGGTATTGCCTATGTATACGATGTGAAAGGCACTTTCGCCAATCACTGTAACAGGGAAATGATCGACCTCGATCCACTGGCACAGGAAGATGTAGCACAGCTGCAGGATCTGATCACTAAACACCACGCCTACACGAACAGCACCGTGGCGAAGTTCATCCTGAAAGACTGGGAGAACCAACTGCGTCATTTTGTGAAAGTATTCCCGAAAGAATACAAGGCAGTGTTGAAATCAGGAAAAGTACAGAACCAGAAAGTAGGTCACTAAGAGAAACATTAACATTCATCATCAAAATATCCCTTGCAGGTAAGGGACTTGTGGAGGAAAATTATGGGTAAACCTACAGGATTCCTGGAATTTACACGCGAGCTGCCCGGGAAAGCAGACCCCCGGGAAAGGGTTGGCCACTATAATGAATTTGTAGAGCGCTTTCCTGATAATAAATTAAATCAGCAAGCTGCCCGCTGCATGAATTGCGGTGTGCCTTTTTGCCACAGCGGATGCCCGCTGGGTAACGTGATACCGGAATTTAACGATGCCGTATATCGCCAGGATTGGAAAGATGCGTACGATATTCTTACTTCTACCAATAACTTCCCGGAGTTCACCGGACGTATTTGTCCGGCACCCTGCGAAAGCGCTTGTGTACTGGGTATTAACCAGCCACCGGTTGCTATTGAGGAGATAGAAAAACATATTATTGAAGTTGCTTTCGATAAAGGACTGGTACAGGCGAAAGCGCCACGTATGCGTACCGGCAAAAAAATAGCAGTTATTGGCTCCGGCCCTGCAGGTTTAGCAGCGGCAGCACAATTAAACTATGCCGGTCATACTGTTACCGTGTTTGAACGTGATGACGCTCCAGGCGGACTTTTACGCTATGGTATTCCAGACTTTAAACTGGAAAAATGGGTAATCGACCGTCGTGTGAAACTGATGGAAGAAGAAGGCGTAGTATTCCAATGCAATGCCAACGTAGGCGTTAACGTTAGTACCAATGATCTGCTGAGAGAATACAATGCGATTGTACTCGCCGGCGGTTCTACCATTCCGCGCGACCTGCCTATTGCTGGTCGTGAGCTGAAAGGGGTACACTATGCGATGGACTTCCTGAAACAGCAGAACAAAAGAGTAGGCGAAAAAACCGTTGATGGCAGCGACATCTGGGCAACCGGAAAAAATGTAATTGTAATTGGTGGTGGCGATACCGGCTCCGACTGCGTAGGTACCAGCAACCGTCATGGTGCTGTCAGCATTACGCAACTGGAATTATTACCGAAACCTCCGGGCGAGCGCACGGCATACATGCCATGGCCTACTTACCCGATGGTATTAAAAACATCTTCTTCTCACGAAGAAGGAGCTGATCGCAAATGGGCTATCGCTACCAAATCCTTTATAGGTGATGACAACGGTAACCTCAAGGCACTCCGCCTGGTAGACCTGCAATGGACCGCCAGCGCAGATGGCAGACCAGCAAAATTCACCGAAGTACCGGGATCTGAAAGAGATGTACCCTGCGAACTCGCCTTACTGGCAATGGGCTTCGTACATCCGCAGCATACCGGCTTACTGGATCAGTTGGAAGTAGAAAAGGATGAACGCGGTAACGTAAAAGCTACCGAAAAAGATTACCTGACATCCATTCCTAAAGTGTTCACTGCCGGCGATATGCGTCGCGGTCAATCACTGGTGGTATGGGCAATAAGCGAAGGTCGTGAGTGTGCGAGAAAAGTGGACGAATTCCTGATGGGCAGTTCCCAACTGGAAAGCAAAGACCATTCATTACAGGCAATGGCGTTATAATTAAGCAATTGTACTAATTAAAGATTTTCTCATAAGCAGGTTTAGATTTTGTTGTAACCTTCAGCCGGGCCGGGTTTTTACCCG
>NZ_DATCVJ010000641.1:0-2746 GCF_036566945.1 Chitinophaga sp.
TAAAAGAATATGACGGAAAAACGGTTACCCTAAGTACCGGAGAACTGATTCAAACGCAATCCCTCCTATGGTCTGCCGGCGTAAAAGGTATACCAGTAAAAGGAATTCCTGCCGACATTACACTCCCCAACGGCCGTGTCATTGTGAATGAACTCAACCAGGTAAAAGGCTTCACCAATGTATATGCGATCGGCGACATTGCACAAATGACCAACGATCCCCGCTTCCCCAAAGGGTATCCCATGGTAGCCCAGGTAGCCATACAGCAAGGTAAAAATGTAGCCCATAACTTACGCCTTTCGTTAAACCACAAACCCATGAAAGGCTTTAGTTACAAGGATCTTGGCAGCATGGCCACCATTGGTCGTAACAGGGCAGTTGCCGAATTTGCCGGCATGCGCATGAGTGGTTACCTCGCCTGGATAGCCTGGATGGTAGTGCATCTTCTAAGCCTGTTGGGATTCAGAAATAAACTGGTGGTATTCATTAACTGGTTTTACCGCTACTTTACATACGAAAGAGGTACACGCATCATTATTAAACGTGGTGCAGCCAATATTGTGAAACTAAGACAGAGTATTAATTGAGAATTACGAATTACGGATTTGTGGGAGGATATACGCGTTTACTATCTTCTCACAAATCCGTAATTCGTAATTCGTAATTCTCAATCACCTCCTGTTCAGAACAGAATTCAATGTAATAGACGATACCAGCTCGTCAGATCTGCCCCCTAACGCCCGGTAATACAACAGGATGGTATAATTATTCTCTGCTTCCCAGTAGTTACCCTCTGTCAGTTCTGTGCTGAATTTGCCGTTAGGTACTGTTTTATCTACCAGCCCATAAACGTAATTATAATAACCTTGCTTTAGCAACAGCGTACCTTCATACGAACGGCTGGCGCCATTGTAAGAAAGCTTACTATTCTTATTGCATTCATAGTTGGTGAACTCTCCGAATATATACATGTCATAGCCCGCATATGGCTCTGGCGAATAAAAAGAGAAATGCACCGAGGCGTAGTCACCTTCAAAATTAGGATCATAATCATCCAGCGTAGCGAGGTAATATTTGCCATTAATATCTTTAAGAAACTGATACACTTTATCTGCTCTTTCCTGATCAGGTACGGCAAATACATCGGTGCCGTTATTATGATACTCCGATCGTTGCACCCGCTCCGTTTGTAACCGGAAGCTGCGTAAGTCTATCCACCGGAATTCTTTTCCCGCAGGCATAATACAGTCCTGTTCTGCATTATACTTTAATATGTTGCCGTTGATAAACTGTGGCTTGAGGGTAGTCAGCGCATTATCCCAACGATAATTCTGTAACACCACCACCTTGATCTGATCAAATGGATTCTGGATATTTAAAGAGCCCGTATTGACTTCGAAGTTGATCTTCTGGTAAGTACGGAATAGTTTAGGCGCAATAGGATTCTGGATAAATCCTGCTATCCCGGCCTTATTTTCCACTACAAACATCCGGCGGGTAAAGGCCAGTTGAGAAGTATCGCTGTCCAGGTAAATCTTTAACAGGTAGTTACCAGATTTTACCGGATAGCTATTAGTACCCGGCAGCTGCACGCTGTAGTGGGTATAGCGTGCCAGCGAAACACTCGATAACTTATAATTGAGTATTCTCGTTTCGGAGAATCCACGCATGTAATCAAACTGGTTTACGGGTGCCGGCGTCCAGTCTGCATTACAAAGCACAAACGAATAATAATAGTTTTTTACATCATTATCCATATCATCAAAAGACAACTCCAGCTTCTCCCCTCCGCCAATGGTATACATCGGCATACTAAGCGGGTCGCCGGCCTGGCTAAATTTCACTGATCTGATGTTGTTGTAATACACATGGTCCGGGGTAATCTCATTTACCTGTGCCGCTATCTTATTGCTAAACAAACAGGAAGCAATGGCTAGTATGAAAAATGCTGCTGTACGCATACGAGGAAATTGATAATATTCAAGTTACGATTATTAATGGAAAGCAAAAAGCAGAAGGCAAAAAGCAAAAAGCTATTATAGCGAATGATCTCAGCGAAAATAAAGCAATTAACCGCTTCAATCACCCGCTATAACAGCTTTTTGCTTTTTGCTTTTTGCCTTCTGCTTTCCGCTTTTCCCTATATTTGTCCCATGCGTTTATCTTTCTTCATTGCCAAAAGGATTGCTTTCAATAAGGGATCTACTTTTTCAAAGTTTATTATCAATATAGCAGTAGCCGCCACCGCGGTGAGCGTAGCGGTAATGATACTGGCAACAGCTTTGGTAAACGGGTTTCAACAAGTGATCCAGGAAAAGATATTCAGCTTCTGGGGGCATATCCATGTGAACCAATACCAACCCAATGCCGGACCACTCACAGAAGAAATTCCTTTCACCGGCAGAAATACCCTGGTAGATAGCATTAAACTGGCGCCGGGTATCAAAACCATCAGCAATTACGCCACCAAGTCCGCGATCATTAAATCAGAGAAAGAAATAGATGGTATCATTTTCAAAGGAGTAGATAGCGGATACGACTGGCCACAGCTGAAGCGCTTTCTGAAATCGGGTAATCTCCTCCAGTTTAACGACTCCGCCTATTCCCCCGAAATCATGATCTCCGAATACATGGCTGCCCAGCTACAGCTGAAAGTAAATGATAAAGCCATCATTTATTTTATTCAGGGCGGCGGCTTGCCTCCCCGTGCCCGCAAACTAACGGTAACGGGCATATTTAAAACCGG
>NZ_DATCVJ010000642.1:0-6282 GCF_036566945.1 Chitinophaga sp.
AACGGGATTGGAACCTGGCTTTTGGCATGTAGTAGGCGGCGGTCTTGACTTTAATGTAAATGTGGAGGCGGGCAGGAATACCTTATACTTTAAGGCTGCAGGAGGAGAGTATATGATCACACCCGGAAGAGAATACGAGGGAAAGATGGCCAGATAAGCGTTGTGCGATGTGCTGCATAAAAAGGCGCCCATGTGTAGTGCCCCCAAAAAGTGTCTAACTTTTTGGGGGCACTACACTCTTTGGATGCCCTTTATAATTGGATGTTAGACAAAAGTGCTAAATTGTAGAAGAAAGAAAAACTGACAGTTAACCTATCTGATATGCGTAGCCGGCGAAATAAAACATTTGTAAACCCAACCGGGATTATCCCGATCAGTAGTATTTTATTGGCCATTGCGAGAGTAGCACTGGGCCTTTATTTACTCTATACAGATCCGCTATCACCCTGGTTTATATACCTCCTGGTCATTTTATTTACTGTATCGGTAGCAAGACATCTTCTTTGTTATTTCAATCATCCACCGGATAATATGTATAATTTTCTGCTGGACCTGTTGACGCCATGTCTGTACGGATTCATCCTGTTTCATGTTTTATCGATATATCAATCTCCTTTTTTATCTCTCTCCGTTAGTATTTTTATACCCGCTATTATTTATACTTATTTGTTTGCCGGTGATCCCACTCCGGTAATGAGCAAAGGCGTTTTTTGGAGTGGATTGTGTTGTTATGTACTGACTTTTCTACTCACGTTGAATTATGTATCCGATTTTTCAAATCCTGTAATAGAAAAATATCTTTTAGCAAGAAAGTATTATGTAACTGCCCAGGCCGAAGATGGCGGCCCCGGAGAAGATATCTTTTACTTTGATCTGATCCATGCAGACAGCATTGCTGCACCTGCACAATGGATGGAAGTAAACCAGGAAACCTATCGCCGCCCCCGCGATAACTGGCGATATAAAAAGATTGAATTTGATAATACCACCTATCTGATACTGGATAAAAAGGAAACGACCTACCCTCAGCATCAGTATCATCTTTTATTGCTGGAAGCCAATGGTGGTTTTCAGGCGCAACATATGACCGAACCGGAATACGCACGCTATGAAAAAGGAGATACTTTCCATATTGAAAAACATAAAGGGCTTTTGGGGCTGCAGTGGTTGACTTATCGGTGATGGCCCCCGAATTTCAGGCCATTTCATGGTATTATTGTATATTCGAATAGTCAGGAACGTTATGAGTAATACCCATAAAAATATAGACAATAAAGCAACGATTACCCCCGAATATCCACGGGTGTATCTGTATATCCGTATTGTTCAGGCCAAACTATTTATTGATAGCCATTACGCAGATGAAATAGACCTGGAAAATATTGCCGATGAAGCGTATTTCTCAAGATTTCATTTTATCCGGCTTTTTAAGTCCGCCTACGGGAAATCCCCTCACCAGTATCTGAAATCAGTAAGAATAGAGAAAGCACAGCAATTGCTAAAAGAAGGTAAAACTGTTGCCGATAGCTGTTTTTCGGTGGGCTTTCAAAGCCTGACCACCTTTAGTGGTCTGTTTAAAAAAGTAGTCGGAGAATCCCCCTCCGCCTACGCAGCGCGCCATAAAGAGATGAAAAAGCAAATTAGTGAACGACCTTTGTCGTTTGTACCTACCTGTTATGCCTATCAACATGGATGGCTGGAAAAATAGCAATTTTGAAGAGGTGAATATTTGAGTAGTTGTTGATCTTTGTTTCAGAAAAAAAACGAAGACTATGATTACTAAAATGACAGTGACTAATATTCACGTACTGAATCAAGACAGTGCCTACGATTTTTATGTAAATAAACTGGGATTTAAGGTGGTAGATGATATCCCTATGGGAGCGGATACCCGCTGGCTAACCGTATCTCCGCCTGAGCAGCCTGACCTGCAACTGGTCCTTTTCCCGGTAAAAGTGAGTAAGATGTTCCCACAGGAAACAGCGGATATGCTGATTAAACTGATTAAACAGGGCGTATTTGGCTGTGGTGTACTTACCTGTAAGGATATTTTTGCCACTTATGAAGAATTGAAAACAAAAGGAGTCGTGTTCATAAAACCTCCTACCAAAGAATTCTATGGCACCGAAGCCCTTTTTAAAGATGATTCCGGGAACTTTTTCTCATTACAGTCCATTGATAACTTTAGCCATGAAGTCAATATTTGACCACCCAACGAGGACCGAACTAATAGACAGAATTAATGCCCTCAACGAGCATAGCAAAGCACAATGGGGGAAGATGGATGTGTGGCAGATGACAAAACACTGTACCATATGGTTTGAATGGATAATAGGGAAAAATAATCCTACCTACAAGCAGGAATTGCTGGGGAAAATCTTCGGGAAAATGGCGTTGAAAAGTAATACCAAAGACGACAAGCCCATGCAGAAGAATATGCCGGCAGGAAAACAAGCCGTACGAGAGAAAGGAGGTGATGTGGAGCAGCAGAAAAAAATATGGATTAACCTGGTGGCAGCATGCGAACATTATTCAAATCCGGCATTTATTCATGACTTTTTTGGTAAAATGACAACAGAACAAATAGGTGTTTTCGCTTATAAACATGCGGATCATCATTTAAGACAATTTGGGGTATAGACTTCAGAATACAGGTATCGGTTTAGTATCAATGACCAGCAGAGACGTATATAAGAGATAATCTTAGTACTTTTAGTACATAGACTATATTTATGGGTATAGTAAACAGACTGATTGCACTATTATGAGAATGGCCAATATAGTTATCCTGCATCGATATCCGGGGTTGGCGGCGAGGATGATCAAGAGTTTAGATCATCCACAATTCGATTTTTACCTGCACCTGGACAAAAAGGTCGATATTTTTCCCTTCGAATATCTGTCAACACTGCCTAATACCTGGTTTGTGACAGGCCGGAAAAATGTGAATTGGGCTGGATACAGCCAGGTGGAAGCTATTGAAGCATCGCTCGATGCCATATTATCGAGTGGCCGTTCCTATGATTGTATCAATCTCCTGAGCGGACAGGATTACCCCATTAAACCAGCCGGTGACATATACGCTTTTTTCGATGCTCACCCGGGACTCTCTTTTCTGGCCTCGGAAACACCACCTTCCCCCTGGTGGGATGCGGCCATTCGACGTATTACCAGGTATCACCTCATCGATTATAATTTTAAAGGGAAGCACCGGTTGGAAAATATCCTTTCATTCCTGCTGCCGGAAAGAAATTTATCGCTACCGGTACAGCTTTACGGAGGGCCTCTCGCTGCTTACTGGACGATAAGTTCCGCGGCAGCTGAATATCTGCATAAAGCCCTGGTGGAAAGTAACCATCGTTTCTTTTTCAAACATACCTGGGCCCCGGATGAATTTCTGATAAACACCATCCTGATGAACAGCCCTTTCAGGGATCAAATTGTCAATGATAATTACCGGTATATAGACAGATCAAATGGAGGAGCGCATCCCAAAATACTTACAATGGCAGATCTGAGCAGCCTGCAGTCCAGCAGCCGCTTGTTCGCAAGAAAATTTGATCCAACGGTGGATACCAGGGTGCTGGACCGGATTGATGAAACAATCCTCCGTCATAAAAAGAAGGTGTAAACCAAAGCTCCGGCAGCGTATTAACGATATAAAGCAATTCGACCAATGGAAAATAAAGACGCCTGGGACTGGGAAATCAACTCCGGCACAAAGTGGTTTCAGTGGCACCTGTCGGAGATCTGGCATTATAAAGACCTGCTCCTGCGGCTTGTCAGAAGAGACCTGATAGCGAATTACCAACAGACCTTACTGGGCCCATTTTGGGTATTTATGCAACCTGTGCTGACTACATTGGTATACTACCTGGTTTTTGGAAGAATAGTAAAGATCTCTACCAGCGGAATTCCGCCCATTCTCTTTTATCTTTCCGGTATACTCTTCTGGAGCTATTTCTCAGATTGCCTGAATGGTACCATGTATACCTTCCTGCAAAATGTCAATGTTTTCAGCAAGGTGTATTTTCCCCGGCTCATCGTTCCTCTCAGCAGTGTGATCTCCCAGACGGTGCGAACCGCTATCCAGTTGTTGTTATTTATTTTTATATACTTGTATTACTGCTACCAGGGAGGAATCACGGCTACTTATTATATCTTATTAACGCCGCTATTGCTGCTGATTGCCGCCGGCTTCGGATTGGGAGCCGGGTTGATTGTGAGTGTACTCACTGCCCGGTACCGGGATCTGGATTATACCCTTCAGTTTCTGTTGCGGCTCTTTATGTTCGCTACCCCGGTGGTATATCCCGCATCCATTGTGCCGGAGCAATACCAGATTTTGTTATGGCTTAATCCGCTTACACCAGTGATAGAAACTTTCCGGGCAGCATTCTTTTCCAATGAACCAGTGTATATCCTGCATTTGCTTTTTAGCTGTGTGGAAGTGTTGTTGCTGATGCTGGTAGGTATCACCTTATTTAAAAAACATGAATTAAAAGTAATGGATGTGATATGATCGCCATCAAAGCAGAAAATATTTCCAAATCTTATCGTCTGGGGACTACCGGCGCCGGCCGGTTGCGGGAAGATATCCGCTACTGGATGAAGAAGCAGCCGTCAGAAAATCACCTGATATGGGCGTTAAAAGAGGTGAGCTTCGAGGTAAACCAGGGAGAAGTGATGGGATTTATCGGCAATAATGGCGCCGGTAAGTCAACCCTGCTGAAAATCATTTCCCGTATTGCAGCCCCTACATCCGGACGGGTATTTGGGAGGGGCCGGATAGCCAGTTTACTGGAGGTGGGCTCAGGCTTCCATGGAGAACTCTCCGGGCGCGAGAATATCTTTCTGAACGGGAATATCCTGGGCATGAGAAAACGGGAGATTCAGGCATGTTTCGATGAAATTGTTGCATTTTCCGGCGTAGAACGGTTCATCGATACGCCGGTAAAACGTTATTCCAGCGGTATGTATATGAGACTCGCCTTTGCAGTGGCGGCTCACCTTAATCCGGAAATCCTGGTAGTGGACGAAGTGCTGGCTGTTGGCGATGTGGAATTTCAGCGGAAATGCCTGGGTAAAATGAAAGAAATTTCCGGTCGCAAAGGAAGAACAGTATTGTTTGTAAGCCATAATACGCAGGCCCTGCTCAATCTTTGCGACCGCGTGATCACCTTACATAAAGGTCAGCTCATCAATGAAGGTAAACCAGCAGAGGTAATTGGCAGCTATCTGAAAAACCTGCAATCGGATTATCTTCACCAGGAATACGATACGCCTGATGCAGCACCAGGTAACGATTATATCAGGATAAAGAAAATATCCCTGCAATATGATACGGAATTGTTCGATATCCGTACTCCCTTTATTATCCGGTTTGAATGCTGGTATACCGATCCAGATCCCGGTAGCCTGATCGCCGGAATACACCTGTTTAATATGGCCGGCGAATGCATTTTCGATGTAGCTTCAAAAGGAGCCCCCTTTCAACCCGGCCTCATCAGCGGCGAATGCCACATACCAGGTAATTTCCTGAACGATGGCGCCTATTATTTATCCGTCGCATTTGTAAAAAATACTACCACGCGTCTTTTCTATTTTGAATCTTGTCTATCTTTTAATATGGAAGACTATCGGGAAAATACTGCGTGGTTCGGGAAATGGATGGGGTATGTGCGCCCTGATTTTCCCGTGATTTTAAATCAGCAAAATGTTGTATAAAATATCTCACATTCAGCTCACGGAACTGGATAGTCTGGCACTCACTGCCGGGCATCAGTATGTGGTTGTTTGGTGGAATAATATCCCTTTGGGGCATGCCTGGATATATCAGCCGGAAGAGGCTCGTGAAAAGCTCCGGGCAGCTATCCAACCGGCATTAGACTATTACCAGAAGCAGGGCTCTTCATTACAAATAGTCAATATTGGTGGGAGCTTATCTGTAGTGATCTGCACCCGCAACCGGCCCCAATCACTCGCCATCTGCCTGCAATCCCTGTTATCATGCACCGACCAGGATTTTGAACTGCTGGTCATTGATAATGCACCGGATGATGACGCCACCCTGGAGGTGACGCGTAAATTTCCGGCCGTAAAATATGTGCGTGAAAGCAGGAAAGGGCTTGACATTGCCCGAAATACGGGCGCCCGCTCTGCTACCGGCGATCTTATTGCCTATACCGACGATGATGTACAGATTCCCGCCAACTGGATTGCTAACCTCAAAGCCAGTTTCAGCGATCCGCTGATAATGGCGGTTACCGGCCTCATAATCCC
>NZ_DATCVJ010000643.1:0-3002 GCF_036566945.1 Chitinophaga sp.
CCTGCGTGCTCTGAGGGTAAACAGCCAGGTTTCCACTACCTGCAACTGGTCAAGGGTTCGAATTTTACGATTAGAAACGGCTTCTGCTTTTGCCCAGACAGTTGCCACATCGACTGGCGAATCCGGTAGTGGCTCACCAAGCGGCCCCCTCTGAACATCAATCTTCTGAAGCGTGATACGTTTATTGAGCTCGCCTGCTTTTAAACCCGACATCTGTACTCCCCTGTCACAAGATTGTTGTTCTTCGAAGGTCGTAAATAAGCATGGTTACCGCAAGCGGCAGCTCACCCTGTATTAGTTTTTGCTCCTCTTCCGCACCACGGTTTCGATCCATATAACCAAGCAGCACGAGCATGGCCGTCTTCATGCGGGACAGCGGCTCACCATCAATAAGCTTTCCCTGCTCATCAACAACCAGTTGCCGGCTCCCCTGGATATAAGACAGAAGCGCTGCGCTGCCGCCCTGAATTTTTAGTTTCAGATCAGCATCGCCGTAATCGTCATCGATACGCAGATGCGCCTTTGCTTCCGGGAGCGTCACAAGTTCAATCACGTTTTGTCCCTCCCGTCACGGCCGCGCTTGGTTGCCAGCGTCCACCCTTTTGAGCCGATCTCGCCTGGTTTATCGGTTGATGGTTCATCGCAGTGCCAGAGCGAACCGCCCCAGGTAACAGTGTCACCCGGAAGATACTCATCACCGGCTTTGAAAACGCCGCGATAAATCATCACTGGCAGAGCGAAAGATTTAGTCTCCGCCTGCCCACTGGCGCGCGTTACCGTCACGGTGAAGTTGCGTTCGTCGGTATTAGCAATCTCCAGGCCCGCAATACCATCAACCAGACATTCCCAGCCGCGCATGCCGTGTGTCTTTTGAAAGGCTCGCCACAGCCCTCCTGAGTGAGTGGCATAGCTGCCACGTGGGTAGCTTTTCCCTTCGTCTATACATGGGAGGACTTCAAGCTGAAGCGCGTCCCGGCCATCCTCGCCACTGACTGGCTCAGGAGCAGGCATCTCAGCTACAGCTGCCGATACCATGGCGCCAATATCAGGGAGCAGCGGAGCCTCCGGCACCGGGATTTCAGCGACAGCGGCTTTAACCATCTGCTCAAGCATCGGCTTCACATCATCCACCGTAACGCTCTTACCAGGTTCTCCCGGGGGAAGTGCTGCTACAACTGCTGTCACCATGGCGCCAATATCAGGAATTTGTGGCGGCTCCGGTAACTGGATAAGCGCCGCGGCCTCGCAGGCCAGTGATGCAACGTCAATGCCAGGGGCTTCTTTAAGGTTGCTCATGGCCAGCTCCAGGGAAGAGTATTTCTGCTCGAATTCGTTACGTTGAGCTTCAAGTTGCTTTTCAAAGCTTTCCCGAAGAGACGATAGCGCAGCGCCAAATTCTTTACTGACGACATTCAGCATTGCCAGTTCACGTTCATTCATTTGGCAATCATTCCTCTCACCATTGCTTTCATCGCCATAAGCTCATCAGCGGTAAAAGCTTTACTTGCTGGCTCTTCCTGCTGCACAGGCCGTGATGCAGATGCCGTTTTAAACGGATCGTCAGACGCATCGCGGCGGGCCAGCGCCGGAAGACTGTAGTTTTGCTGCTGAAGATAAAGTGCGTCCCCACCATCAACAGGCGGAAGGTTTTCCTTTTTACGGGCCTCGTTCGGCGTCAGAATGGTATTTTTCACACCCTCGCCTAAGGTCTTCATCCGGCGTTCGCTGTCCATGCGCAGTAGAGAACTGATGTCCAGTTCAACACCCCGATTACCCTCCAGATCAAAGGCTTCATCCAGCAGCACCTCTATGGACTCAATCAGAACCTGGAGGCACTGCGAGTAATATTGTTGCTCCAGTGATTCAATGTTGTCGTAAGACGGCATCTCGCCTACACCAACCTTGTAAGCCGGAACGTGAAACGCTGAACAACACATCTCTGCGGAAAGCTTGGACTGTTGCACCGTCTCAGCATCGACCGCCGACATGGTCACAGCCTTATACTCAGCACCGCCTGAAAGCAGGCCGGTTTTTCCGGCGTTTTCTCCGGTGTACCCACTGTCCCAGTTAGCTTTAATCTCCCTGGCCTTTTCTTCTGAAACGGTGCCGGGAATAGTAATAACGCCGCTCGGCTTGCCGCCGTTTTTGAAGAAAAAGGCGGAGCTCTCAAGGATGTGCTTGCCCTGCATCGCGGCCATGCCGCAGGCGTAGATAGGCGATACACCGATCAACGGATGAAACAGGCAGTTGAAGCGATCGTGGATTATCTCGCGTGCCGGTACCGTTATCTGTGAAGGGAGGCCACTGATATTGTCCGGGCTGATTTGATAAAAAACAGAACCATCTTCAGCCACCAGGGGAGTGACTTTATCCGGATCAAGGATGCGTAATTCTGTGATTGCGCCAGCCGAATTTCTCACCTTCATCACGTAAGTATTTCCGTGACATAGCTTCGAGTTAACCCATGTCTCTAAAAATTGAATACGGTTCTGGAACGCATTTGGCTTGTTAAATAGCTTATTCAGTTTCGGATCCTGCGTATCCTTCCAGACACCATCGGATCCTTTGGCTTTCAACCCCGGAGGCATTTTTGATATGTCGCTGGCAATCAGCGAGACGCAGGAAAAAACAGCGTAATAGGCCAGTACGGTCGGGTTACTGACTTCCATGTTTCGCTGCCATGCGCCAGAAAATGGTTCGCTTATCCATGAAAGCAACGAGGTCCAGCCCCGGTTAGAGGGTTGCTGTAGCGACTTTTCTTTCCGCTTTAAAAATCCAAACATCAGCCGGTCCCCTCATTATTTTTTTTCTTTCCCCTGCCACCAGCTCGCCGGGCTGTGACGTATTCAGCCATACCAAGCAGGACCAGAACCCGGGCACACTGTTCATCCACGGTTTTCACGTCCCCTGGCACTGAATCATGCGTGCACTGCAGATATCTGATTTTTTCCATACATACTGGCGGGGTTTCCCCCGCCCTCCGGGTTAATTAGCTGGTAGGG
>NZ_DATCVJ010000644.1:0-2438 GCF_036566945.1 Chitinophaga sp.
CTATATCCTTTTTATCTATAGTAGAATACCCCCCCTCTGTAACTTCCCATAAACCGTACGGGTCTATAAATCTTACTGGATTATTAAAACAATATCTAAATGGCGTTAAATCATAAGCCGCTTCTGTTAACAAATCTGGCACTAACCATCTTCCTATCTGTTGATCATACATCCTAGCTCCGTAATCATACCACTCCAATCCCGCCCCATCTCCGAACTCTTTACTCTGTAACTCCTTTCCATTATACTTCAATCTATTCTCCGCATAATTCGCCCCCTTCAACGCATTCGAACTAATCCCCGCCATCGTCAGCCCAAACGGATAATAATGCGTTTCCTCCAACACTGGTCCACTACTATGCGCCACTACAACATTATCAAAGAACACATCCTGTGCGCTTTCATTACTGGTATAAATATAGATAAATCCTGTCTTTTTAATCACCATTCTATCCGTAGCAAGGGTCTGTAACGCATCAGGTGTTCCCTGTACCTGTTTTACCCCACTGTTTTCATTGACCATCATAAACTGATCATCAAACAGTGCATAATTAAGATAGGCCCTAGGCTTATCGGACAAGTTTTGCGACGGATCCTTCTGTTTTAAATTATCGTAAGCGGAGTTATTAAAGGTCACTGCCAGCGGCGATCCGGGGCCGGTGGCGCTATGTGCACCATCCCTGATTCCTTGGCCTCCAAAAGCCTGCAATAAGGCAGCTAACATATCAGGAGTCGTGGAGACAGGGGTATTAGCTGCCGTACTTTTATAAAACGCCTTGCTTCCAATCTGTAGGGTGTCTCCTGCCATTACCCTCAGCACCAGGGAAGGACCAATCTTCGCTCCATTGGTAGCATTCAGTCTGGCTACGTAATCATTGGGAGAAGTAGTCGCATCTGTCGGGTAGCCGACAGGTTTAGGCACGCGGGTAATATCAATGTTGCTGAATAGCGCATTTTCGGTAGGCAATAAAGCAGTTTCCATTGTGGCAGCATAAAGGCCCTGGTCAGACTGCTCCGTTAGCACCATCCGTATATTCCCGAGATGATCTTTTATAAAATAATCGTATTTATATGCCACCGGCATCCCCGTTTTGAACATGGCACGAATACGTCCTTCCTCATGACCGGCAAACTGTAGTGTATCATTCTCATAAACGAAATCGCCTATATAGTCTGTGGTAGTAACTTTAGTTTGACCACCAGTCATATCAGTCACTATCTTTCTCACCTTAGTACCTAAAGCATCATATTGATATTTGATCGTTCCTTTGTTGGCGATAGTGATAAGCACCGGTAAGTTCAGGTGATTATAGGTAATAGCGTCGATTTTCTTGTTCGCGTCTTTTATAAGATTGCCGACCGTATCATAGCGGTAGTCATCACTGGTGGGATTGCCATCCTTGAAGTCACCCAATGCGCTGGCAACTGTACTGCTATCATATACGCTACGCAACTTATTACTATTAGGATAGTAACTATAGGCTAACTTGTCAATTTCTGTTTTGGCAATACCGTCAAGCCCCCACTGCTTCATTTTTCCAATATTACCATTGGCATCATACGTGATCCAGTTAACCGAAAAATCAGTGTTATCTTTTATCCAGGGACTACTTGCGGTAGTCTGCTGTCTAAACTCCGCCTGAATCAAACGATTGGCTTTGTCATAGTTATAACCATAGGCACGGGGAACAGGATCGCTCCATCCCCGCCAACGGACACCGGCAATATTGCCATTGAACACCGTATCTTTAAAGCCTTCATCATAGTTTAGTTCCTGTCCAAAATAAGCACCGGCACCACTATTAAGATATTGCCTATTGATCCCCTTCATCCAGCCTCGGATATTATACTCATATGCCATGGACGTTATCGGAGCACCTGTACCTTTTATACCCAGGCGTTTTGTTTTAAGTTGCCCGAGTTCATCATACTCGTTTGATGCGACTGTTCTTTCCAGACTATCTGCATCATTGAATCGCTTCTTTACAGCAATTAATTTTCCGGTTGCATCATAAGACATCATGGTGAGAGTGGTGACCTGAGGTACGCTTCCACTGCGGATATTTCTATGCCGCTGGTAAGAACTTAATAACTTACCATTGAAATCATATTGATTGGTAATGGTATCCCTGCCTCCCGTTGCATTATCTGCGATCGTTTGTACCGGACGACCTTTATCGTTATAATAACTGGTGGTCGTTAACCATTGGTCGGTATCTATGATACGCACTTTAGTTCCGGTAACAAGTCCTTTGGTCATCGTGCTGATTACAAAGGCTTCTTTATAGGGGTTACTGCCGGCATTCAATTTGGCAGAATCACCTTTGGCTGCTGCCTGTGCACCAGTAAAATCATACCGATCATAAAAAGTATAAGTAAGTGGTGTTAAGTCTGCCGCTGCAATATTAGGTAGTGGGTTAGAAACGGTAACTACTCCT
>NZ_DATCVJ010000645.1:0-3612 GCF_036566945.1 Chitinophaga sp.
CACAAATCCGTAATTCGTAATTTGTAATTCGTAATTCTCAATGATACGATATGAATAGAATTACCTGTATACTTTTAGCTACGTTGCTATTGCACAGCAACTGTTCCAAAAGCAGTGCAAAGAGCGATCCTGTAGGACCCACGTCGGTGCCGGGTGTATCTTTTACGATTAAAGATGCCAGTACTGCCTACAATACGTTTAACCAGTATTTCTACAGCACCAGCGATAAGCTGTACTATGCCAATACAGAGAAGAAAGGTATTGGCGCCATCTGGACCCAGGCCATTTACTGGGACATGGCCATGAATGTATATAAACGTACCAATGATCCGGCAGACCTGCAACGGATCACAGACATTTATGAGGGTGCTTACAACCGGTATGATAAATACAATTGGAACAATACCAAAGAATGGTTTATTTATGACGACATGATGTGGTGGGTGATCTCATTGGCCAGGGCGCATCAGCTGACGGGTACCAAAGATTACCTGGATCTTTCGGTAGCTGGTTTCAAGCGGGTATGGGACGGTTCCTATGATCCGGTGAAAGGGGGCATGTTCTGGGATTTTAATCACAGTGGTAAAAACGCCTGTATCAATTTCCCTACTGTTATTGCAGCCATGACCCTGTACAAAATTACCGGCGATGATAGTTATTTACAGAAAGCAAAAGAGGTATATGCCTGGGGCGTGAATAACCTGTTTGACCTGAATACCGGCAGGGTAGCAGATAATAATGTAAATGGCAATAAAGGCTGGTCAGACTATACTTATAATCAGGGCACCTTTATTGGCGCCGCCGTGCTGCTGTACAAGGCTACCGGAACCGGCAGCTATCTTGATCAGGCGAATCTGGCGGCCACTTATACGCAGAAAACTATGAGTGATGTAAATGGCATTCTGCCTGCGGAAGGCGATTGGAATGAGCAGGGCGTATTGAAAGCTATTTTGGGCCAGTACGTGATGCAACTGATTATCGATGCCAAACAAACACAGTTCCTACCCTGGATACAGAAAAATATCAATGCCGCCTGGGGCAACAGGGACGTGACACGCGGCCTTACCTACCGTAATTATAAGGTGCCTTGTGTAACCGGTGTGTTACAATCTTACGAGGCCAGTAGTGCGGTGTATATGATGCAGATCTGTCCGCCGGCAAAATAACAGGGGGCGTCGTTTTCATGTGGTAAAGCGTTACTTTTGCGCTCTAATACCTAACCTCATGAAAGCGATGCCTTTTTTTGTACTTGTTTGTTGTTTGTTCTTTAATGCAGCCAGCACTTTTGCACAGGATGATGTGCGTACCTGGAGCCTTCAGGTGACTGACAGCCGATATATTTTTGCAGATACCGCCTTTGTACGTGTCAGCGCTGATACGAAACAATCTCCCTTAGATACCTTGTTCGCCGGTGATGATATTACCGTAACGAAAATTACCGATCAGTTATTGAACCTGAAAGGGCTTACCGCTCCCTGGGTAGCCATAAAATATAAGAAGAATGGTATCGACAAAGAAGGCTTTCTTTGGCAGGGACTCATTTCCTTTGCGCCTTTACGCAGAGGGGATACGAAGTTTGTGTATGCGATAGACCGGCACGTAGATTCTGTATTTGTAGAAGATGGTGTTAAAACCGTTACCAAACAATTCCTCGTGAAACTGAAAGTAGTACAGGCCGGAAAGCTGAAGGCTACTGGTTCCTGCCGGGTCGATGACGCCGAAGTGGCTAACTTCACCGAGGCGAGGGTGATGAGTGGTCTGGGACTTTCCAATGTACAAAACATTATTACGCTCACCTTTACCGGATCTGCCTGTGCCATCCCTTCCAACTATTATTATTTTGCGTGGTTGAATGATAGCCGGCTGGTGCCTTTACCGGAAAGAATGGATGTTTCAGATGCCGGCGCATTTTATCATGAGGAAACGTTTACTTTTCCGGGAGAGAAGAACGGACAGCCCGACATGATATACTGGAATATGAAAGAGGGAGAGGCCACCGAAAAAATGGATAAAAATGGAGAGCCGGTGTATAAAGAAACGAAGGATGCCGCCAAATATAGCTGGGATGGGGTGACGGGTACTTTCAAAAAGGAAGGAAAGTAAAGTTGGTCATCTTATCATTTGTAATGGCCGCTTATCTATTTTTTTATACAGAACTATTTTTATGAAATAGCTTTGTCGTTCTAAACAGATGCCTGTCATCACTTGACCATGTCCGCTTATAACCAACCGAGAAAAACCGTTGTAGTACTCATTATCACGGGATTAGTCTTAATTTTTGCTGCGAGGTTGTTCTTCCTGCAGGTAATTGATAAAAAATATGTGCGGCTGGCGGATGCCAACGCTGTTACACGAAAAATTGTGTATCCCAGCCGCGGGATTATTTTTGACCGGCAAAACCGGAGTATTCTCAGTAACGACATTTTGTATGATCTGGTGGTGACACCTGCTGCTGTTAAAAAAATAGATACGGCCTATCTCTGTAATATTCTGGAAATCAGTACCGAAGAATTTAAATCACGTATAGCCGACGCCGTTAAGAAGAACGGGCGGGTGCGCCCTTCTGTTTTCGCCGGGTTATTATCTGCTACTACGTATAGTCGTTTACAGGAAAGTATGTACCTGTTTCAGGCGGGTTTTGAGTTAGTGCAACGGCCGGTACGCGCCTATCCTTATAAAGCAGCGGCTAATATACTGGGCTACATTGGTGAAATATCACCGGGGATGCTGAAGATGAAAGGGTATGCCGACTATCAGTCGGGTGACTATGTGGGATTAACTGGTTTGGAGAAAACGTACGAGGCAGTCTTAATGGGACAGCGGGGTACGCAGTATATTATCAAAGACAACTTAAACCGTCCGCAGGGAGCATTGGAAGATGGCGCGTTTGATACTGCTGCTATTGCGGGTAAAAACCTGCGTTTATCGCTGGATATTGAATTGCAGGTATTGGGAGAACAACTGATGCGCAATAAGAGCGGAAGTATCGTGGCCATTGATCCGCAGAGTGGCGGCATCCTGGCCATGGTAAGCGGGCCTGTCTTTGACCCCAATCTGCTTACGGGCAGTTCCCGTACCAGGAATGTAGGCAAGCTGTTTACCGATCCTACAGAACCGTTCCTGAATCGGGGCATACAGGCTACCTATCAGCCCGGATCTTCCATGAAACCCTTAACGGCCATTGTAGCACTGGATGAGGGGCTGATTACACCCAACTTCGGATACGACTGCCACGGTGCTTATTACGCCTGTGGGCGTCGTATAGGTTGTATGCACTCGGAGGCTGGTCACGCCAGTAACCTGCGTATAGCCATGGCGCATTCCTGCAACTCTTACTTTATGCACCTGTACCGGCTGGAAGTAGATAGCGATAAATGGGGTGGTGTAAAAAAAGGACATACCAAATGGAAAGAGTACATGTCTAAATTCGGGCTGGGACATAAACTGGGTATTGACATCCCCGGCGAGAGCCCGGGCATAGTGGCGGATACTACGGTGTTGAACCGGCTCTATAACGGTAACTGGAATTCCTGTTCAGAATTATATGTAGGCATGGGACAGGGGCAGGTAGCCGTAACGCCGCTACAAATGGCCAATGCCATGTGTATGATT
>NZ_DATCVJ010000646.1:0-4972 GCF_036566945.1 Chitinophaga sp.
GCCCATTTTATATTTGTTCTGTTCAGACTGAACAATCGTAAAAGTCCCATCTATATTCCTTCGGCTGTCAATTTTAGTCAACAACTTACCATTATGCTGATCGTTGTTGGTTGCGGGTACATAGGGATATCCATAATACCCGCCCGTATTGGCCATATAACCAAAAGTGTGCTCGCTTTTACCATTCTCTCCATTTTCACCATCCAATATTGTTACCCTTTCATAAAAAATATGACCATGGTCGTTCCAAAGGGGTAGCAAACTGTTAGCACTTTGAACGACCACCTGGCAGGAAAGAACACTCACATCTATGCCAAAGTCAACTTTACGCATTGATAAGTTTCTGAAGTACTCGTACTGAGGTTTTGTTGCTGGCAAAACGCCGGAAGAATGCCCCGGAAACGAATCATTTAACGCATAGGTATATCCATATGTTTTATCACCGGAAGTCGTATAGGGGTCTTTATATGCCAGCTTTTTTATTCTCCAGCCTCCGACTATTCTACTACCTGTAAAATAACTTGTATCGGCTCTTTCATAACGTAATTCAAAAAAGCCACTATAGCTATCCCCAAATGTGTTTAGTGTAACTTTATAATTTCCAGGGCCCCAATTCACCACATCCCCGTCGGGATTACTATTTGAGAGAGAAAGGTCCTGCGTTTGCCCATTGGGCTTCAAAACGGTAATACTACAGCCCTCCTCATCGTCGGTGGGATCTGGAATTCCTCCTCCTCCGCTGGACGGTGGGCCATTTTTATACGTGTTGTAAAATACTTTCCCGGTTTTAACACCGGATGGAATGACAAATGAAATTTCTCTAACCGTAAATGGTGCCCCGCCAACATTCTCTATGACATCTGTTTTAGTAATGGACTGTTCATTGTCTATCCACACATCATTTGGTTCATATGTAAAAGTAGTGTTTCCCCCTGTAGGGTATGTCAGACTAGTCATTAGCCCGGCCTGAGAATAAACAGTATCCGGACTTCTATCCGTCCCAATAGCATCGTCTGGCCAATAGTCTTTATTTTTAGGTAAGCGGGTATTCCCTCCTGTAGTCAACCCTGTGGCATATCCCCAGTGATCCTGTGCATTGCTGAGTCTTTTAGGGAGTGCCTTTGGATTATAAGTGAACTTATATGGTGTTGCTTTGGTCCCCCCTACGCCTTCTTCGTAAACCTGTGATAACCAAAGTCTACACAAATCCGGGGCACCTATGTCTCCTTTATATTCTTGCTGAAGTACAAATTTCCTGATAAACCTGGTTTTATAATATAGTGATATATCCGTTAACGCATTCCCTCCAGGCAAATCTTTGCGGGGAATAGAGGCATAATTGAAATCCACCTTCGTACCATTTGTACAGGTAATTGATTTGATTCTGGCACCTCCAATTACATGGGTGCTGTCAAAAAATGCCCCATGAGTTATCACGTCGCCTGCCTGCAAAAGCAATTCAGGGTTTCTATCCCCGGAAACGTACTGCACCCTTGTTTCGCCTACATAATCGAGGTAAGAATAACTACGGGACTCGTAAATAAAGTTAACGGTATCTTTCGAGGGAGTAACTATCTGCGTTAAATAGTAATTGTAACTGGACCCAGCAAACGATGAACCAGTCTCTTCCCGCCAGCCGAAAACATATAATACGCCTTTCTCATTAATTATTCTCACAGCTCCATTGGCTCCAAATGGCAATACTTTTATAGGCTGAACAGGCGCAACATGAGCATCTCCGTCAGCATCCAAAAAAAACTTCCCATTTATCTCCGGTGCGCTGAAATTGAACATATCCAACTCAGGATCATTTAATCCATTTATTACGTCTATACACCAATTGTATGAAGCACCTCCATCTGGAAGATCTGGACGGAATTGTCCACCATTTGAATAGATTTCAGGTGTGATAGGATAAGTGATATATCCATTTCCCAAATCATTCTTTCCTCTTACCATGGCATTAACACTTCCTCCTGCATTAAGACTCCAATTCATCCCAACTGAAGATGCGACCTCATCTACCTTAATGCCACCGGTATGGTACTGAAGCCCAACAGGTATCGTGAGTTCTTTTAATTTTATTTCAAAAAATGGAATGCTTACAGAAGGTAGCCCGGTGTAAAGCGTTACGGGCAACTCACTGAATTTAAAAAGTGCGGCCACATCAGGCGAAGGTGGGGCCATCTTAGGGGGTGCAATACCAGCTCCGCCAGCCTGGGAAAAGAGAGGTAATGTTCTAAGGGTTAGCAAAAGAATTAGTTGAATACTAATCTGTTTGACAACGGAGATCTTTATTGCTATGGGTTTCATCTTGGAGGAAAATAATATTTACAGTCTTATAATTTATTTTACTTGTTTTAAAAGAACATTCAGCGCTTAATACCTAAAAATTATACCCCAACCTCACCTTCACCGGATCCGTTCTCGGCACATGCTGATTATACAAAAAATCAAACAACACCATCATATTCCCTTTCAGCTTACTATTAATCTTATACTTCTTGCTAACTCCTATCAATCCACTCTGTGTCCACTTCTGCCCCAGCCCTTCCGGTACGCCTGCATAATCCGGTTGATAATTCTGTTCATAGCCGCCATTCAGGAAAAAAGTGCCTTTGAGTTTCCAGTCAACGAAGGATCGAATCCCCATCCCCTGACCAGAGAAATGGATGTTATTAAACCCGGTGCCCATGCCCAGTTTATAGGAAAGTCCAATCCCTGCACTTCCGTTTTTATTAAACTTATACGCGGCCTGTCCGGCGAGGTCGCCGGTGGTAGGAAAAAACTGATTACTGCGTTGAAACTGTATGTTGCTGCCAAATTCCAATCGCTGTAAAAAGCTTTTGGTCTTCATTTCTTTGGGTTTGAAATCCGGCATTTCTGCCGCATTGTCCAGGTCAGGGAATTTACTTTTCAGCTCATCAAACCTGCTGCGGGCTTCTGCCATCTGCTGACTTACTGCGGCGCCGGCATTAGGTCCGCTGCCAATACGTTGTTGAATGAGTTGCTCCACCTGGGTACGGGTTTGTAGTCCTTCCAGGCTTTGTGCAGAGGCGGTTGCGCCTTGTATATTAAAGAGACTGGCCAGTTGCGAATGCTTTTGCATAAAGTCATTAAAGGCGGGTATCTTCTTAATAACCTCCATCGCTTTCTGTTCTGCCTTTTTCTTATCTTTAAAAACTTCTTTATACTCTTTTAGTTGCTGTGCATAATAGTAGGCTTCTTTGTTCATCTTCTGCAGATCTTTCGTAAACCCGGTATACTGCGCCAATTGTTCTTTCAGCAGCTGTTTACGTTCCCGGATATACGCCTTTATCTGCTCTGCCTGTGCGAGCTTATCTTTCAGATTATCTACGGATTTTAAAGACCCGTTTAGCTTATCGGTGATACCTTTGGATTGATCCAGCAGTCCTTTTGACTGTTTCAAAAAGGCCAGGGAGTTACCCAAACTATCAAGATATGGCCCGCCACCAGCCTGAGATAACGCACCTGAATATTTGCCCAGTTTACCTTTCATGCGCGACTTAAGACTCCCCAAAGAGTCTATGGAATGAGCAAAAAGATTATTTGCTTTCAGCGAATCTATTTTCCCCAGACGGCGCTTCATCTTCTCCTCCTGCTTCATAAAACGGCTCAACGCCTGTTCACTGCGTTTGGAAACCTCCCGCTCCATTTTATCGGATTTCTGCTTTACCTGCGAAAGATATTTTCCGGGTATAGCAGTGGCCTTTTGCATCAGACTATCCTGCGCATGAGCAGCAAAAGAGCAGAGAAACAACATCAGGAAAAAGGGACAAGGAAATTTCATGAAAGGGAGATTATGAGGCAACAGTTTACTTAGCACTTACTTTTTCTTTAAGATCCTTCACTTCATTTGTAAGAACGTTGATTTTCTTATTCATCTCGATAATGTATAGCATCTGCTCTTCTATCTTCTGTAATAGTTTTTGGTTCATTTCGCCCAGATCGATGCCGTCTTTCACTACTTCCGCAGCGCTTGGGATCTCAGGAAGATGTTGATGCATATTGATAAAATCTTCTACTTCCTGTATAGTAGGGAGTTTATAGTCAGCTGCGAAAACAAAATCTGCCCATGGGGTTACCTGCGTCACTTTCATCCTCCTTGCACCAATAGTTCCTTCCACAGCAAGTTTGTAAGGACCGGGGGTAGTCGTACCTATGCCCACGTTTCCAACATTATTAATCACCATCCTGACAGGTGCGACGCCATCAACCCTCCCTGTTTCAAAGAAAATGTTGCTGGTAGCATTAGCAGCCGAAATATGAAGGTTACGGTAACTTTCAAAAACAGCCGCCATTCTGAATGTATTTACTGAATGGCTATTACTAGCTGAACCAAGATAAATAAGTGAATTGGCCACCGCCTTATTCTCTAATTTGACAAAATTACTCTCCGTACTATCTCCGGTTTCGATGGTTAGTCTTGTTGAAGGCGTTAATGTTCCTATTCCAACATAACCATTGGGCTTAAACGTCATCCAGGGAGCCAAATAAGGACTTGCAGCATTGGTATTGCCACCAATATAACCATAGGTCAACGCTTTCCCAACGGCCAACACTCCGAATGAAAACATTTTTCCAGTTCCGCCCTGAGAGATACTGATTTCTCTGGTCCAGCTATCCGGAAAGTCAACATCCAGGTTTATTCCCCATGGATACGCCGGGGGATTAGTTAACTTGATATTGCCAGCATTAACATGCAATAAAGCACTGGGAGTAGTGGTTCCAATACCTACCGGGCCTGTGAAATTATTCTGAGCTCGTGTCTCTGAAACGAATAAAAATGCAGCGAGAAGAAGAAAATAATATTTCATAATGATTACTGGGTAAAAGGGATATCCTACTTCAAACAGACTAATAGCTACAGCTAATTTTACGCAAAGCAAGAACGAATACCGGCTAACAATAGCTGCAAAGAAAATAATTAATTGCTAACTAATCGCTACCA
>NZ_DATCVJ010000647.1:0-8384 GCF_036566945.1 Chitinophaga sp.
ATACGATGTTAAGGGAAGTACGATCACCCACCACTTCTTCCACCGGCGTAAAACCAATAGAAGAAAAGACGAGTACCGCTGCAGGCCCTGACACGGTGATGGAAAAGGTACCATCTTCTTTAGACATCATGCCATTGGAAGTACCTTTCTCCTGAATCATGGCGTTGGGTATGAGCTGGTTGTTGTTATCCCTTACCTGCCCGGACACCTTTATTTTCTGCGCAGGCTGGCTCAGGGTCTTGTCAGCGTCGTCTGTTAGTTTTTTGGATGGTAACTGGTACTCGCCTACCCTGTCTTTTTCCACGACAGTATAGTAGTTAGGCTTTACGTACAGAAATACCAGTTCATTGGGATACAACACCCCTTTCAGTACATCTTCCAGCGATTTCCCGGAAAGATGACTCAGATCATAGGTGGTAGTTTTCTTTTTCATAACCTGTGGATCGTACACAAAGTCAGCTTTGAACTCCTTTGTAATCAACTTCAGTGCGTCCATTACAGGGATAGCTTTCTGTGCATACAACTGGCCGCCGGCCAGCAAAAGCAACACAAGCAAGCGCTTAAAATAGCGAAGCGTCATAGTTGGCGTGGATTTAGTTCGTTAGATAAAATGGATTTTTTCCCTTTATAAGGGTAAAGTGACCGGAATGATTTTTTTTACCCCACCCGTTCCTAACTATTTTTAATTTTTTTTCTTTCACCGGTGGCGCAGCTATGGAAGGGCATATAAATGTTACAAATAACGTATTCATATCTTTCATATAACCAATACCATTATTCATTTTTTCGGGTAGATTGTACCAAACAGACGCCTCGACATATTGGCGCAATAACAATCGCTTAACAAACAGAAGTGACCATTCCGAGGAATTATATAATCAGGTGTTTCCGTTTTTCTCTAATTTTGCCGCCATAAATTCCACAAATCTCTAACCTGGTAATGGACGAAACAATTTTTCAGCATATAATAAATGGCGACACCAAGGCTTATGCTGAATTGTATAAGGACTATTACCGGAAATTTTATAACTACGGCCGAAAATTTACCAGCAACACCCCTCTGATAGAAGACAGCATCCAGGAAGTATTTCTGGATCTGTGGAAGAGAAGGGAGCAGCTGACCCACGTTACGGCGCCGAACTTCTACCTCTATTCTTCCTTTCGGTATGTGCTGCTCAGGAAAATAAAGCAACATGACAAAATGGTGTTTAATCAGTCCGGAGAAGAACATATTGAGTTTTCCATCGAAAACGTTATTATCAATCATGAAGGGGATGAAGAGTTGCAGCAGAAGCTGCAAAAGGCCATAAAATCGTTGACAGGCCGTCAACTGGAAGCTATCTTTCTAAAATTTTATGAAAATCTTTCTTATCCGGAAGTCGCTTCCATCCTCAACATTTCTGTAAAGGCAACCTACAAGATCATGGCCAGGAGCTTGTCTGCGCTGAAAGAAAAAGTTATGTTCTTATCTCTATTATTTTAATATTTGTCGCGCCTTCAAAAATTTGTAGAAAAAAAAGCAGAACCGGTGGGGTAAAAAAGGGGGGACTGAGTACTATTCATTATAAATGGAAAACAACCGCATCACTGATACATATTCACATTTTAAAGAAAGTGACTTTCTTGCGGACACTTATTTTCAGGAATGGGTATATTCGCCCACGCCGGAAACAGAGCAGTTCTGGCAGCAGGTCATCGAAACTTTTCCTCAGCAAAAGGCCGTTATTCTTCAGGCCCGGTTGTACCTGAGCAAAATCACTTTCAAACAACAGCTACCTGCGGAAGAAGCAGTGGAAGCCTCACTCCGGCAACATTTGCTGATGATACAGGCATTGCAGGAAAAGGAAGTACCTTTGAACAAGGTGCGCCCCACCTTGTTTTCTGTCCGCAACCTGCTCAAAGTAGCCGCCATTATGGGCGGAGCAGTATTGCTCACCTATTCTTATTTCTTCTACCAGGATAAATACAATAAACAAATAGCGCAAACCGGCTTTGGTGAAATACGCCATGTGGTATTGCCGGATGGATCGGCAGTAGACCTCAACGGCAACTCCTCCATTTCCTATAAACAGGAATGGAAACCCGGACAGCCCCGGGAAGTATGGCTGAATGGAGAAGCATTTTTTGACGTCGTCCATCTGCAGGCAAAGGATAAATTCCTGGTACATACCAAAGATCTGACGGTAACCGTGCTGGGCACCGTTTTCGATATCCGGCAAAGACGCCATAAAACAGAAGTGGTACTACAAAGCGGGAAAATAAAACTATCCTTTAACAACGGCGATGCGCATGATGTCCTGATGAAACCGGGAGAAATTATTTCCTACAACGATGCCGTGCAAAAAATTGAGTCGGCGCCTATTGCTCCTGAAAAATTCACGGCCTGGAAAAATCATCAGCTGATCTTGACCAATCCATCTGTTACCGATATCCTGGCTTATCTGGAAGATAACTTTGGGAGAAAGATTGTCGTGGAAGACCAACAGTTGGGTCAAAGAAGTATCAACGGCCCTATCCTCCTGAATTCCCTGGACGATGCCCTCTTTGTACTTTCTACCATATTGAATACAGAAATTATTAAGAAAGATTCCGGCGCCATCATCATGCGTCCAAGAACGAACCCGTAACAGGATTTCCTGCCTTTACTGAAAATATTTTTCTTCGTACATGGGGTAATATAAAAGCAATACATCACTATAGGAAGTAACGCTTTTTAAAATCCGTTTTATGAAGAAAATATTTGCAACGGTCTTCTGCTTTTGCTGCCTGCTAACAGGCTACGCACAGCAGCAATATCCTTTTTACAACGACATCCAGGCATTCAAACAACAGGACTCCATACATCCGCCTGTTAACGATGCCATCCTCTTTATCGGCAGTTCATCCTTCACCTACTGGAAGGATGTTGCGGCCTACTTCCCGGAGCACCACATCATCAATCGCGGCTTTGGCGGCTCCAGTCTGCCGGATGTGATCCATTATGCCAACGACGTCATTTTTGCCTACCATCCCAAACAAATCGTTATTTATTGCGGAGAAAATGATCTCGCCACAGCGGATACTGTGACGGCCGACAGCGTAGTACAACGCTTCTGCCAACTCTTCACCCTGATCAGAAGCAGGATGCCAGATATCCCGGTGACCTTTGTGTCGTTGAAGCCAAGTCCCAGCAGAAGCCGGCTGATGCCGCGTATGGTGGCCGCCAACCAGGCGATAAAAAAATACCTGCGCAAGCAAAAGCATACTTCTTTTGTAGACGTATATCATAAAATGCTGCAGAAAGACGGCACCGTAAAAGCTGATATTTTCAAAGCAGATCAACTGCATATGAATGCCCAGGGGTACAGCATCTGGCAAAAAGCAATCGCACCGGCACTTAAATAAAAAACAACTTTTATGAAACAAAGATTCGTCTTTATACAATGCTGCTTCATCCTGGGTCTTTGCAGCCCCATCTTACTAAAAGCACAAAAGAAAACACAAATACAGGTAGCCACCTACAACCTGCGCCTAAACCTGGCCTGGGACAGTGCCAATGCGTGGCCCCACCGGAAAGAAATGGTGAAAGACCTGATACAATACCATGGGTTCGATATCTTTGGTGTACAGGAAGCTTTATCTGACCAGATGAAAGACCTGGAAGAAATGCCGCAATATGCACATGTAGGTGTGGGTCGGGAAGATGGAAATACCAAAGGAGAATATTCCGCTATCTTCTACAACAAAAATAAATACCAGGTGATCCAGTCGGGCAATTTCTGGCTGTCGCCCACACCAGATAAGCCTTCCAAAGGCTGGGATGCTGCATACATCAGAATTTGTACCTGGGCTTGTTTTAAAGTAAAGGCCACGGGAAAACAGTTTTTTATGTTCAACACCCACTTCGATAACGAAGGAGTAGTAGCCAGAGAAAATGCCGCCCGCATGATCCTGGAAAAAATTGATGCTGTGGCGGCAAAAAATACCCCCGTGATCATCACCGGCGATTTCAATTCCAATCCGACGACCAGTGCCTATGGCACTATCACCAAAAAGTTTTCGGATGCCAAACTGGTCGTGGAAACAAAGCCTTATGGCCCCGATAGCACCTTTAATGATTTCAAATACCACAACTGGACTAAAGTAGTGAAAGAAGGCCGCATCGATTTCCTGTTTGTTAATCCACAAATTCGTGTGCTGAAATACGCGGTGCTAACGGATTCCAAAGACCTCCGTTTTCCGTCCGATCATTTTCCGGTCACCTGCCAACTCGAATTTTAATATAAGTCATACTAACATTCTGACATGAAATATTATAAACTACTTTTCCTCCTGGCACTCAACTTCGGCTACCAGGCAGGCTTTGCTCAAAATACAAAAATGAAAATTTTTGTAGATGGCCTGATGAGTAAAATGACGACTGAAGAAAAGCTGGGGCAGCTGAACCTGCTGACTTCCGGCGAAGTGATTACCGGCGCCGCTGTGAGTACAGACGTTGAAAAAAAGATCAAAGAAGGTAAAGTGGGCGCATTGCTCAACATGACCAAGCCTGCGGATATCAAAAGGGCGCAGCAAATTGCCGTAGAACAATCCAGGCTCAAAATTCCGTTGCTCTTCGGACTGGATGTAGTACACGGATACAAAACCACTTTCCCCATTCCCCTGGCCCTCTCCTGCTCCTGGGATATGGATATGATTGAAAGAAGTGCCAGAGTTGCCGCGATAGAGGCCAGTGCCGACGGCATCAACTGGACCTTTTCCCCGATGGTAGACATTGCACGCGATCCTCGCTGGGGCCGCATTGCAGAAGGTTCGGGGGAAGATCCGTACCTGGGTTCCAAAATTGCCACCGCCATGGTAAAAGGCTATCAGGGCAACGATCTGTCGCAAAACAATACCATCATGGCCTGTGTAAAACACTTCGCCCTTTATGGCGCAGCTGAATCCGGACGTGATTACAATACCACCGACATGAGCCGGGTGAGGATGTACAATGAATATTTCCCTCCTTATCTCGCTGCTATAAAAGCAGGTGCAGGCACGGTGATGACCAGCTTCAACGAAGTAGATGGCCTCCCCGCCACCGGCAACAAATGGCTCATGACAGACGTATTGCGTAAGCAATGGGGCTTTAATGGGTTTGTAATAACGGACTACACGGCCATCAATGAAATGATAGCCCACGGTCTGGGTGATTTAAAAACCGTGTCCGCACTGGCCTTGAATGCCGGCACTGATATGGACATGGTAGGCGAAGGATTTATTGGTACGCTTCCAGCATCTCTGCAGGAAGGAAAAGTATCCATGAAAAACATTGATGCCGCCTGTCGCCGTATCCTGGAAGCAAAATATAAACTCGGTCTTTTCGATGATCCATATCGCTATGGCAGCGGTAACAGGTCTCAAACAGACATCTATACCGCAGCACAACGCGATGAAGCGCGCAAAGCTGCCACTGAAAGTTTCGTGCTGTTGAAAAATCAGGCTAACCTGCTTCCTTTGAAAAAGCAGGGCAGTATTGCCCTGATTGGCCCACTGGCCGATTCACGCACCAATATGACTGGCACCTGGTCCGTTTCTGCCGACATCACAAAGCATCCTTCCCTGCTGGAAGCGCTTCGAAAAGAAGTGGGCACACAGGTAAAAATCAACTACGCGAAAGGTGCTAATCTGACGGCCGACTCCATGCTGGAAATAAACAGCACCATGTTTGGCCGCTCGCTTCACCGCGATAACCGTTCTGCCGAAGCATTGAAAAAAGAAGCACTTGAAATGGCTGCGCAGTCAGATATCATTGTGGCCGCGTTGGGCGAATCTTCTGAAATGAGTGGAGAATGCGCCAGCAAAACAGATATCGGCATCCCCGATACACAAAAGGAATTGCTGGCGGCACTGATAGCCACCGGTAAACCGGTGGTACTGGTGCTCTTCGCAGGCAGACCGATGACGCTTGGCTGGGAAAATCAACATGTACCCGCTATCCTGAATGTTTGGTTTGGAGGCTGCGAGGCAGGTGGAGCGATTGCGGATGTATTGTTTGGTGTCGTAAATCCTTCCGGAAAACTGACCACTACTTTTCCGCAAAACGTTGGGCAAATTCCGCTGTATTACAGCCATAAAAATACCGGGCGCCCCATTGCCGGCGACGACAAATGGTTTACCAAATTCCGGTCTAACTACCTCGATGTGTCCAATGATCCGCTCTATCCTTTTGGCTACGGTTTAAGCTATACGTCTTTTTCGTATAGTGATATACAGCTCAACAGTCACACGATGAAAACTGGCGGTAGCCTTACCGCCAGTGTAACGGTGACCAACACCGGCAGCTGCGCCGGCACAGAAGTGGTACAGCTTTATATCCGCGACATGGTGGGCAGCATTGCCAGACCCGTAAAGGAATTGAAAGGATTTCAGCGTATCACGCTGCCCGCGGGTGCCTCTCAGCAGGTTACGTTTACCATTACAGAAAATGATCTCAAATACTATAATAGCGAACTGAAATTTGCGGTAGAACCGGGAGATTTCAAATTATTTATTGGCACTAACAGCCGGGATGTAAAAGAAACCGACTTTAAGCTGCAATAAAGCGATTATCATCAGAGAGACGGCTGCGATATACTTGCAGCCGTCTTTTTTTATGTCGGGCACGCTGATATGAATGGATTTGGCCTATATTAGTTAGAATTAAGGAACCATGGAAACTATTCACATCAGAAAGGCCATATTAGCGGATCTGCCCGTCCTGCTGGAGTTTGAACGGGGCATCATTGCCGCAGAACGTCCGTACGACGACACTTTAAAAGACGGAACTTTTCATTATTACGATATCGCCGCCATGATAGCTGCATCGCACGTAGAAGTGCTGGTAGCAGAATGTAATGGTCAGGTGATCGGCTCGGGCTATGCGCGTATACAGGACGCCAAGCCCTATCTTTTATTTCCACAATATGCTTATCTGGGATTTATGTATGTGGACCCGGCACACCGGGGCAAAGGCGTTAACCAGCTAATCGTGGAAGGACTTAAGGCGTGGGCATCTTCACAGGGAATGGTGGAAGTACGATTGGACGTATATGATGAAAACCAGGCTGCCGTTAAGGCATATGAGAAAGCCGGATTCCGGAAATTGCTTGTAGAAATGCGCCTGCCATTGTAAATTCGGAGTTTGGCACAATTTTCGACAAGTGGCTGTCAAAAGGATTTTAACCATGAAACAATTACTTGTAGCCTTAGCAGCAGCAGTCGTTTTCTTTTCCTGCAAAAGCAATGCTGATAATGCCGCCGCTATAGAGAGTGCTAAAAAAGCCACTATTGATTCGATGAATAATGTAAGTGCCATTAAACAGCAGGTAGTGGACTCCATGAACAATTTAAAGAAACATAAACATACGCCATCTGATGGTGCGGTAACGCCGGGATATGCCGATGCAGAGATGAACAATCCTGCTCCTGCAGCACCGGCGGCACCAGCCGCTCCGGCGAAGAAAAAAGGATGGAAAGGATGGAGCCATACTGCTAAAGGTGCCGTTGTTGGCGCTGGTGCAGGTGCTGTTACAGGAGCCATCGTGAATAAAGACAGGCTGAAAGGTGCGGCGATTGGCACATTGATCGGCGCTGGTGTAGGTGCAGGAACGGGCGCGATTGTAGATCACAAAAAGAAGCAACAGGGACAGTAAGTATGCTTTAGTTGATATTGGGAAAGCCTTGCAGCGGAATGCTGCGAGGCTTTTTTGTTTCCTCAAAAGACTAATATTAACCTTATATTTGTTATATTTGAGCTATGGACAAAGCTTTATCAAATAATAAGAGAGTGGTGGTTGTATACTGGAAAAACAAACAAGAAGACCCTCTGGAAGTATTTTCCAGTTTAAAGAATTTTTGTCTCAGTTATAGAGAATACAATTACAACACGCTTAGCAATTATCTGAGTAGGGAGAAAATAGCTTATGACAATGAGCTGGTTCGTATTGAGCGTAAAATCGTTATTCTAAAGCCTAAAGCAGAAAAAAAAGCACCCGTTAGACAGATAGCAGCTGTGGTACGAAAAGTCCCCTTAAAAGAGGCCAACGATGGCATACATGATCTCGAATACTGGCTATCTAAGTCAGTGCAGGAAAGAGGTGCTGCTGCGACTTTCCTGATGTCGCAATTATTGAAGAAGGGACAGCGACTTGACAAAACCATCATTATAAAGAAAAAGCTTAAGCGATGATACTGGCACAGGATTTTGAAGATTTTGTAAAGTTACTTAATCAACATAAGGTAGAGTATATGGTCGTAGGAGGCTATGCATTAGCCTTTCATGGGAAGCCACGAAATACCGGTGATCTGGATATCTGGATAAATATCTCAGAAAAGAATGCGGTAAAAATGCTAAAGGTGTTGAAAGAATTTGGTCTTGCATC
>NZ_DATCVJ010000648.1:0-7822 GCF_036566945.1 Chitinophaga sp.
TGGCGTTGGTAGCAGTCAAATCACCCACTACAAATCCTGTTACCGCTTCCGTGAATGTGATAGTGGCCGTGAATGGCTGAATCACCGGAGAAGTAGCGGTGGTGGAAATCGTGACACCCGGATTAGCAGTATTCACCAATATACCGGCGGTATTCACGCCTGGTAGCGTAAGCACGGCATTGTTGCCTGCTGCATCCTTCACGGTACCGGTAAGTGCGCCTAATGCAATGCCGTCCATGTCGAGATCCCCACTTTGTACAACATACAGGAAGCCTAAGGTGTCGGTACCCGAGCCGCCTTGATAGGTGGCTTGTCTGGTGGTACTACCAATAGTGATATCCAGCGTAGGCGTTCCTGTTACTACGATCGATTCACTGAAATGTGCCTTGAATCGTAATCCTTCTCCCAAATGATAAGTGGCGTTGGCAGGTACATCTAAGGTGGTAATCACCGGAGCAGTACCATCATATACGCGACTTAGAATATTGGAAGCCGTATTGTTATTACCACCCACGTTCACGGCTACACTGGCAGGTACCTGTAAGGTCACGGTGCCATCAGCAGTTGGGGTGACGAGGACGGTGTAGGTAATATTATCGGCTGTCTGGAAGGCGCTTAAAGTAGCGTTGGTAGCGGTCAAATCACCTACTATAAATCCTGTTACCGCTTCCGTGAATGTGATAGTGGCCGTGAATGGCTGATTCAATGGGGAAGTTGCGGTGGTGCTTATTGCTACGCCGGGGATATTTGTATTGACGAGTACACCGGTGGTATTCACAGCTGGAAGCGTCAACACAGCATTGTTGCCTGCTGCATCCTTCACGGTACCGGTAAGTGCGCCCAACGCAATACCGTCCATGTCGAGATCCCCACTTTGCACAACGTAGAGGAAGCCTAAGGTATCGGTACCTGAGCCGCCCTGGTAGGTCGCTTGTCTGGTGGTACTACCGATGGTGATATCCAGCGTAGGCGTACCGACTACCACGATCGATTCACTGAAATGTGCCTTGAATCGTAATCCTTCTCCCAAATGATAAGTGCCGTTAGCTGGTACATCTAATACTGTAATCACCGGTGCGGTACCATCATATACGCGGCTTAAAATATTGGAGGCAGTGTTGTTATTACCACCCACGTTCACGGCTACACTGACAGGTACCTGTAAGGTAACGGTACCATCAGCGGTTGGGGTGACGAGAACGGTGTAAGTAATATTATCAGCAGTCTGGAAGGCGCTTATCGTAGCGTTGGTGGCGGTCAAATCACCTACTACAAATCCGCTCACTGCTTCGGTGAAAGTAATAGTGGCGGTGAATGGCTGATTCAGCGGCGAAGTAGCGGTGCTGGTAATCGTTGCGCCGGGTATATCTGTATTAACGAGTACACCGGTTGTATTCACAGCTGGGAGCGTAAGCACGGCATTGTTACCTACCGCATCTTTCACGGTACCGGTAAGTGCGCCCAATGCAATACCATCCATGTCGAGATCACCAGTCTGCACAACGTACAGGAAGCCTAAGGTATCGGTACCTGAGCCGCCCTGGTAGGTAGCTTGTCTGGTAGTGCTGCAAATAGTGATATCCAGTGTAGGCGTACCTGTTACTACGATCGACTCACTGAAATGTGCCTTGAATCGTAATCCTTCTCCCAAATGATAAGTGGCGTTGGCAGGTACATCTAAGGTGGTAATCACCGGCGCCGTACCATCATATACGCGGCTTAAAATATTGGAGGCAGTGTTGTTATTGCCACCCACGTTCACGGCTACACTGGCAGGCACCTGTAAGGTAACGGTGCCATCGGCGGTTGGGGTGACGAGAACGGTGTAAGTAATATTATCGGTCGTCTGGAAGGCACTTAATGTGGCGTTGGTGGCGGTCAGATCACCTACTACAAATGCGCTCACTGCTTCTGTGAAAGTAATAGTGGCAGTGAATGGTTGATTCAGCGGCGAAGTAGCGGTGCTAGTAATCGTTGCGCCGGGTATATCTGTATTAACGAGTACACCGGTTGTATTCACAGCCGGAAGCGTAAGCACGGCATTGTTACCTACCGCATCTTTCACGGTACCGGTAAGTGCGCCCAATGCAATGCCGTCCATGTCGAGATCACCAGTCTGCACCACATACAGGAAGCCTAGGGTATCGGTGCCCGAGCCGCCCTGGTAGGTAGCTTGTCTGGTAGTGCTACCAATAGTGATATCCAGTGTAGGCGTGCCTGTTACTACAATCGACTCACTGAAATGTGCCTTGAATCGTAATCCTTCTCCCAAATGATAAGTGGCGTTGGCAGGTACATCGAGGGTGGTAATCACCGGTGCGGTACCATCATACACGCGACTTAAAATATTAGAGGCAGTATTGTTGTTACCACCTACGTTCACGGCTACACTGGCCGGCACCTGTAAGGTAACGGTGCCATCAGCAGTTGGTGTGACGAGGACGGTGTAAGTAATATTGTCGGTCGTCTGGAAAGCGCTTAAGGTCGCGTTGGTAACGGTCAGATCACCTACTACAAATCCGGTCACTGCTTCCGTGAAAGTAATAGTGGCGGTGAATGGCTGATTCAGCGGCGAAGTAGCGGCGCTGGTAATCGTTGCACCGGGTATATCCGTATTGACGAGTATACCGGTGGTATTCACAGCTGGAAGCGTCAACACAGCGTTGTTGCCGGCCGGATCCTTCACAGTACCTGTAAGTGCGCCCAATGCAATGCCATCCATGTCCACATCCCCACTCTGCACTACATACAGGAAAGCCAGGGTATCGCCACCTGAGCCGCCCTGGTAGGTCGCTTGTCTGATGGTGCTGCCAACAGTGATATTCAGTGTAGGCGTACCTGTTACTATGATCGATTCACTGAAATGTGCCTTGAATCGTAATCCATCTCCTAAATGATAAGTGGCGTTGGCTGGTACATCTAATGCTGTAATTACAGGTGCAGTCACATCATACACACGACTTAAAATATTGGAAGCGGTATTGTTGTTACCACCCACGTTCACAGCTACACTGGCGGGTACCTGTAAAATCACGGTGCCATCAGCGGTTGGTGTTACGAGTACCGTGTAGGTAATATTGTCGGTCGTCTGGAAAGCACTTAAAGTCGCGTTGGTAACGGTGATATCACCTACTACAAATCCAGTCACTGCTTCCGTGAAAGTGATAGTGGCGGTGAATGGCTGATTCAGCGGCGAAGGGGTGCTGGTCGTAACTGCTGCAGCGGGTATGTTCGTATTGACGAGTACACCAGTGGTATTCACCGCTGGAAGCGTCAACACAGCATTGTTGCCTGCAGGATCTTTCACGATGCCTATAATTGGCCCCAATGCAATACCATTCATGTCTACATCGTTACTTTGTACTATATACAGGAAGCCTAAGGTATCGCTACCCGAGCCGCTCTGGTAGGTGGCTTGTCTGGTAATACTACCAATGGTGATATCCAGTGTAGGTGTTCCTGTTACCACGACTGATTCACTGAAATGTGCCTTGAATCGTAATCCTTCTCCCAAATGATAAGTCGCGTTGGTAGGTACATCTAATACCGTAATTACAGGTGCAGTGCCGTCATATACGCGACTTAAAATATTGGAGGCCGTATTGTTGTTGCCACCCACGTTCACGGCTACACTGGCCGGTACCTGTAAGGTAACGGTACCATCAGTAGTCGGGGTGACGAGGACGGTGTATGTAATATTATTAGTAGTCTGGAAGTTGCTTAATGTAGCGTTGGTAACGGTCAGATCACCTACTACAAATCCGGTCACTGCTTCCGTGAAAGTGATAGTGGCCGTGAATGGTTGATTCAGTGGCGAACTGGTGATGCTGCTAATCGTTGCGCCGGGTATGGCGGTATTCACGAATATGCCACTCGTATTCACGCTTGTGAGTGGGAGCAAGGCGTTATTCCCGGCTGCATCCCGTATAGTGCCACTGTTGGTCGCGATATTAGCACCCAACGCAATCCCGTCCATATCCATATCGCCATTTTGTACGGTATAGGAAAACAAGAGGGTAGTAGTACCCGTGCCACTGGCGTAAAGCGCAGGTACCACATTGGACCCAATAGTGACATCCAGGGCCGGCGTGCCGCCAACGGTATTTACATTCACGATTTCGCTGAAGGTCACGGAAAAATTCAATGTTTGTCCTGCGTGGTAATAACCATCAGTGGATGCCGAAACTGCAGTTACCGACGGTGGTACATTGTCGATCACCCAGGTATAACTGGGCGGCGTGAGATCGGTATTCCCTGCTGCATCCGTGGCATATAATTGCAGTGTATGTGATGCTACAGATAAACCGAGAAAGGTTAAAGGAGAAGTGGCCGCTGTTAAAGGGCCGCCATCCAGACTTGTTTTAAAAGTGGCCGTTTCGTTTGCGTTGAAGGTAAAGGTAGCTGTGTTACTATTGGTAAAGGCTGGCGGAGTAGTTAGAAAGGCTCCGTGTGGCGCCGTTTGGTCAAGCGTGATTTGTGCCTGGTAAGTTTGTGTATTGCCCGCTGCATCGGTCAGTTGCATATACACTGTTTTGACTCCATCGCCTGCAGGCAGCGTAAAAGCTTTGCTACTCGTTACTGCCTCATAGGCAGAATAACTTACATTGTCCGTAGAAAAGTGCATTTGTGTGGCGCCCGATGTGGTAATGTTTAAGGTAACCGCGGCGGCAGTGGTAGTAGTGGCGCCGCTGTTGATTGTTAACGTTCCGGTTGGAAGTGTTTTATCAATCGTATATACATCTCCGCTGGTATAAGGAACGTTGCTGATGTTATTCAGCATGCCGGCGCCGTTAACATCGAGGCGCAGGGTGCCATCTCCGGTACCTGTATTTACAGTAACGGCATAAGTGGTGCCACTGCCGCTGACGCCAGTAATCGAGGCGCCGGTGAGGCCGGTGGTCGTGAGGTTAAATGCGGATGCAGTGACATTGTTGGCCGCCGCGCTAAATACAACGATATACTGCACGCTGCTGGCATTGGTAGGACTGCTAACTGATCTGGTAACACTAGTCACGTTAATGGAAACAGTAGATAGTTTTACTACCCGGCCATTTCCGGGGGCGGCACCATCGTTTATGAAAACATTCCCATTGCTGGTAACGGCTATTCCCCAGGGATAAAAAAGACTACCAATGGTCAGTCCATTGAGGATTTCTGTGCCTGAAGCGCCTACGGCAACAGGCGCCGTATACTTCATGGCATGGGCGGCTGTGCCACTGGTGGATTCGGTGGTATAAAGATTATCCTGCGCATCGATGGCCAGAGAGGTGTAGCCTTTTCCACTACCCAGCGTAGTGGGCGCGTATCCGGGCGACGTAAGTTTAATAAGCCGGCCATTAAATGAATTGTTGGGGAAATCAATGATGTAAATATTATTGGAGTGGTCGGTCACAATACCCCAGGGGTAGGTGCCAGCGCCCACGGCTAATGGCAATCCGTTATATACGGTGGTGCCGGCTCCGGTTAAGTTGGCAGCGGCATATTTTACTACCCGGTAATTAGTGGTGCCCGCATCATATTCCAGCGTTAACAGGTTATCGCTGGCATCGACGGTCAGCGCTGTGAAATAGCGCCCTGTTTGTATGATAGAAGAAGTATAAGTGCCCGCTGCCAGTTTAACGATCTGCCAGTTATTGCTGACGCTGGGGTCCATGATAAATACGTCGCCGGCACTGTTGACTGCAATACTCCACGGATACTCTGAAACGGAGAATGATAATCCCTGGTAAATAGCCGTGGGCGTGCCGGTACCATTGGTATATTTCAGCACCTGGTATTGGGTAGTAGCCGAGTTATAGGCTACTACAAAAATATTATTGCTGTTGTCTTTTGCAATGGCGGTATAGTACTTACCTGTTTCCAGCACGCTGCTGCTGTATTGCGCCATCGCTTTATGGGATACGACTATGCTAAATACCCAAAGGAGTATCTGCAGAAACCTGATGTAAAAATTTTTCATAGCAGCTGTTAAATGCAGAGAAATGGATTTTGCCAGCCCGATACCGTGCCTTCGTGGATTACTTCAAATTCCTTTGCGTCAAAGCGCATTCCTTTTCCCTGATCAAGAATAATTTTATGAATATGATTATTAGAGGTATTGATCTTTATAATGTTGGAGGTGGGTAGCGCAAAGCCGGATTGAGGATAGAAATTTTTTTCTCCGCGGGGCCCCTGTATCACTTCTGTACGTAGTTGTTGTTTTACTTTATCCCAATCTTTTTTGCGGGCATGGGGTAACAGTTCTTTCCATACCAGTCCCGCTTCATAGCCCATCAGGGCGTAGATATTGGCGGGTTGTTTGGCTACGGCTTCAAATTGTTTTACAAACAATTGATTAGCCCTGCCTTCATCTTCCCGCATCCAGGACCGGGAAGTATAGAGTTCAAGATTGGCATGTTTTACATCTTCCAGGATATCATCGTACACCATGGCTTCCTGTACCAGTAGTGGTATTTCTTTATGCAAGCCACTTTGTATCCATTGTTCCAGGAATTTTAGCCCAAGGCTTCCACAGAAAATAGCATGTACATAGGCGGGCCTTTCTTTTTCCCATTGCTTAAAAATAGCCGTGGTGTCCAGTTTATGCGGATCCTGCGGATCAAATGGCAAGATGTTTAAATGCAGCGAACTACCGCCAGCTGCGCCCACGCCCTGCTGAAAAGTAGTGTTCAAATGATACCCGGCTTCGTACACCGGCATGATCATATGTCCGCCATCGCCAAAGGTGCTTTGGGCCCAGTGGCCCAAAGCATATTGTGATTGCCATAGTTGATGAGAAGCATAAAATATATCCGGACTCAGATAAGGAAAATGAGGGACATATTCTCCCATATCAAAAAAGAAAGCGGGCTTCTTTTCGATCTCTATCAGTGGTACCAGATCAGGAATTGATTTGTAGCTGATAAGACCGGAAAGGATATCTACCCGGTTAAAAAAAAGCAGCTTACGGGCAGCTTCTTCACTTGCTTTGATACCTCCCATATGTGTAAATTCAGGTATGAACTGAACGGTACGTTGCCGTACGGGATCCAGGCCCATACCGATTAACCATCCGGTTATCAGATGCTGGGAGAAAAACGGGTATATACCTGAATAGGGAGTCAGGAACCCTACTGTGAGGGACGGGTTTTGGGACATGTTATTGGTACTCGTAAATATGAATAGTCAACTTTAGCTTCTGGATGGAAAAATACCTTCGAGTGCAATCAGGTAGGTCATTGCCAGATAAGGATTCATGATGGATATTGGTTGATTGCCACCTGCAATACCCACTGTGATAGTACCTGCAACCGGGCCCGGTGCGAGTGCGGCGGTGTTGTCTGCCACTGCATAACCTTTAATCGGATTACCAGATGGGCCGCTGCCAATGGTAGGCAGCATCGCTGGTACCAGGGTAGCATCGGGCGTTGGAGTGGTGCTGGTGCCGGCAACAGTGCTGGCCGATGGTGTAGCCGTCAGGGCGAAAGTGGCCTGGTGATTATGCGACGGCATGTTGGGAAGGAGAATCGTGGTGTTTTCATTACCACTTCTCTGACCAATGTCATAATTGGAAAGACCAGGTGCCTGTCCCCAGCCAATAGGCGCCCTGCCTCTCAGGTCTGGTAAAGCAAAAGTAGTCACGCCATCGCCACCATAAATGGTGCCCAACAGGGAAAAGAGTGCGCTGTTTTGCGCAATAGATACTAATTGTCCCCAACAGAGTGCCCAGCCCCTGATGGCAAAATTGCCGCCGAATAAAATGACCATTGCGAGGTACGGTTCCATAAATGATAATATAAAGGTTAGAGAATAATGAACGAGGGAATTATTTTGAAGCTAACTA
>NZ_DATCVJ010000649.1:0-2372 GCF_036566945.1 Chitinophaga sp.
CCGCCACTATTATCAACGAAGGACTGGGTGCAGGTCACTCTTTTTCTGTTGCCATGGCAGCGCATACCGGTATCGGTTCCCTGCCGATTCTTTACTTTGGTACTGAAGAACAAAAACAAAAATACATTCCGAAACTGGCCAGTGGTGAAATGAAAGGCGCCTATGCCCTCACAGAACCGGATTCCGGCTCTGATGCGCTGGGAGCCAAAACTACGGCTAAATTAACAGACGACGGCAAATACTATGTTTTAAATGGTCAGAAAAGCTGGATCACTAATTCCGGTTTTGCTGATGTATTTACTGTGTTTGCAAAAATTGATGGTGACAAATTCACCGCCTTTATTGTAGAGAAAGGCACGCCCGGATTCACACTGGGCGCGGAAGAACATAAAATGGGGATTAAGGGTTCCTCTACCCGCCAGATCTATTTCCAGGATGCAAAAATACCTGCAGAAAATGTATTGGGCGTGATTGGCAAAGGTCACCTGATTGCCTTTAATATCCTGAACATTGGCCGGTTGAAACTTTGCGCCGCCGCATTGGGCGCCGCAAAGAAATGCGTCAATACTTCCGTACAATACGCCAATACCCGTACCCAGTTTAAACAACCGATCGCCAACTTCGGCGCTATCAAACATAAACTGGCGGAAATGGTGATCCGCACCTGGACTTCAGAATCAGCCCTGTTCCGCACAGCGCAGCTGATAGACGATAAAGAAAGAGAACTGCTTGCTGCAGGTAAACCCTTCAACGAAGCATTACTGGGCGCCGCAGAAGAATATGCGGTAGAATGTGCCATCCTGAAAGTAAACGGTTCCGAAGTGCTGGACTATGTAGTGGACGAAGGCGTACAAATTCACGGTGGTAACGGTTTCAGTGATGAATACATTATTTCAAAAGCGTACCGCGATTCCCGCATCAACCGCATCTTTGAAGGCACCAATGAAATCAATCGTCTCCTTACGATCGACATGACACTGAAACGTGCCCTGAAAGGTAAGCTGGACCTGATGACACCGGCCATGAATGTGATGAAGGAACTGGTAAGTATTCCGGACTTCGGCAACGATGATGAAACGCCTTTCAGCCAGGAAAGAAAAATGATTCTCAACTTCAAGAAAGCGATACTCATGGCTGCCGGTGCTGCCGCACAAAAGCTGATGGCAAAACTGGAAAACGAACAGGAAATCCTTATGGATATTGCCGATATGGCTATTGAAACATTTGTGGCAGAAAGTGCCCTCCTGCGTTTAATCAAACTGACCAACAACAAAGGCGAAAGCGCCGCTGCATTGCAGGCCGATATTGTACGCACCTTTATTTATGATGCTGCAGACCGCATCAACAAATCAGGTAAAGATGCCATCAATGGCTTTGCAGAAGGCGACGAACAACGCATGATGTTGCTCGGCCTCAAACGCTTCACCAAAGCAACCTCCTTTAATGCAAAGGATGCCCGCAGAAGAATTGCGGACAAGCTGATTGCAGATAATAAATACAGCTTTTAAGCTTTTAGCAGCTAGCTTTTAGCAAATGCAGCGAAGACGAATATGTGCTGGTCTCCGCTGCATTTGCTAAAAGCTAAAAGCTAGCTGCTAAAAGCTATTTCTCCTATTCCCCTGACCTGCTTATCTTTACACTCTTTCAAGATATTGATGACAGGTTATTATGCTATCAGCGAAGTTTTTTCCTCAGATTGTTGTTATTCTTTGTTTCCCCTTTATAGCCAGCAGCCAGGCATTTCTGCGTCTTAGCCAGCCTTCAAGGGATCAAAATAATGTAAGCAGTTCCAAACAGTTTATTGCCGGACGCACCTGTATTGGCTGCACCGTTCGCATTAATAACGATACGGTACACGTATATTCCACCGGCACATTCGCGACAAAATATGAACTGCCTACCGGCAGAAGCAGTTTTACAGTAACCAGCGAAACACCTAACGGTGAAACCTACACGAAAAATATCACTTATTACTACAATCAGCCACCAGTGGCCACTGCCACCAGTGCTTTCCGAATAGATTTTATAGAGATATCACCCGCAGGGAACCTTCAGCTCTCAGAAGGCGATACACTGCGAATAAAAATGAAAGGCTACCCGGGTGCGGAAGGCAGCTGGATTAATAATGCGCCCCTGCGCGAAATGCCCACCTCACAAACAGGTGGCATTCCCGGTTACTATAGCGGCAGCTATATTATACAACCCGCCGACTCTCTGCTGAATGGTAAAATAATAGTACGCCTGCGTAAACGCAGCGGCGAAACAGCCATACTCGGCAGCCCCTATCGCTATAGCGTCATGCGCAATGAAATACCCTTCACCGGCCGCACCATCGACAACATGACCTATCTTACCTCCAGCCCTCATGGCGA
>NZ_DATCVJ010000650.1:0-20251 GCF_036566945.1 Chitinophaga sp.
CGGACATAACTTCCCCGAAACCATCGCATTCCGCGACTGGCTCGTGAATTCACTGGGATTGGATATTATCGTAAGAAATGTACAGGACAGCATTGATCAGGGTAAAGTACAGGAAGAAACCGGCAAATACGCCAGCAGAAATGCCTTGCAAACCGTTACCCTCCTGGATGCCATCGAGGAAGGCAAATTTGACGCCTGCATCGGCGGCGCCCGCAGAGACGAAGAAAAAGCACGCGCCAAAGAAAGAATCTTCTCCGTACGGGATGAATTTGGTCAGTGGAACGCCAAAATGCAACGCCCCGAATTATTTGATATCCTCAATGGAAAAATTAATATAGGCGAAAACGTGAGGGTATTCCCTATTTCCAACTGGACAGAACTGGATGTATGGAACTACATTGTTCGCGAAAAGCTGGAAATCCCCACTATCTATTTCTCCCACGAAAGAGAAATCATAGAAAGGGACGGTCTTTACTGGCCTTACTCGCCTTACCTCAATACCACCGCTGATGAAGTACCTTATCTCCAGAAAGTACGTTTCCGTACCGTAGGCGATATGACCTGTACTGCAGCCGTTATTTCCGAAGCAGATAAACTGGAAGATATCATTGCCGAAATCATGGAAGCAAAGATCTCTGAACGGGGTGCGCGTATAGACGATAAACGCTCAGAAGCTGCCATGGAAAAGAGAAAACAGGCAGGATACTTCTAGCAGCTGTTAGCTGTTAGCCATTAGCTGTTAGTGTTTTTCCGCAACAGCTGTTTTAATGACAAGAAGTACTTTAATTTATTTGAACAAATCTTTTATCGTTGGCACTAAAAGCTAACTGCTAAAAGCTAAAAGCTAAAAACAATGGAGGTTTTACGTATAGCCACTTCCGGTAGTGTAGATGATGGTAAAAGTACCTTAATAGGACGTTTATTATACGATACGAATTCTATTCCGCAGGATAAAATGGAGGCACTTCATGCCGCCAGCAAGCGCAAAGGGCTTGACTTTACAGATCTGTCGCTGTTGACAGACGGACTGGTAGCAGAACGTGAGCAAGGCATCACCATCGATGTGGCGCACATCTACTTCTCCACACCTACCCGGAAATATATTATTGCTGACACCCCCGGGCATATCGAATATACCCGCAACATGGTGACCGGCGCTTCCAATGCACAGGTATCACTGATCCTCATTGATGCCCGCAGAGGAATTGTAGAACAAACACACCGTCACTTTTTTATCGCTAACCTCCTGCGTATTCCTTACCTGGTGGTATGTGTAAATAAAATGGACCTGGTGGAATACAGCGAAGCACGCTTTAACCAGATCGTGGAAGACTTCCAGCAAATGCTGGACAACGCCGGCTTTAAAGGACAGGAAGTAAAATTCATTCCTATCTCTTCCCTGTATGGCGAAAATGTAGCTTCCCGGACTGGTGCCATCGACTGGTACCAGGGATCTACCCTGCTGGAATACCTGGAACAGGTATCTTTTGATCATGAAGACCGCCTGCATCCGGCCCGCTTCCCGATACAAAGTGTGATCAGACCCAGAACAACCGAATACCACGACTTCCGTGGCTTTGCCGGTAAAGTAGCCAGCGGCCATTTCACCGTAGGAGATGAAGTCATTTCATTGCCTTCCGGACAGAAAAGCCGTATTAAAACCATTGAGCAGTTTGAAAAGCAACTAACGGTGGCGCATGCACGTGAAAGCGTAGTGATTACACTGGAAGGGGAAATAGACAGCAGCAGGGGAAATATGCTGGTAAAAACGGATGAGATACCTGCACAGCTGAAAGAAGTAAACGCTAACATCTGCTGGATGGATCAGCAAAAACTGGTGTCTGGCAAAACTTATTTACTGCAACATGGCGTGAACCGTGTAAAAGCAAAAGTGCAGCAGATCCATTACATCACCGATGTAACCAATCACCTGCAAACGGCCAACAAAACAGAAATGGGATTAAACGATATCGGTAGAATTTCGCTGAAAACAGCGGCACCGATATTTGCAGATTCTTATCATACCAATCCTGCTAACGGCGCCTTTATTCTCATTGATGAGTTTAATAACACCACCGTGGCAGTAGGATTTATTGAGTAATCAGCCATTACTATAAACAGAAAAGCAGCTAAGATGGGATAACTTAGCTGCTTTTCGTTTTTATAAAATATGCTTAGATGTTCTTCAGCATATCTTCCGTCATCCGGGCCAGATCATACTCTGGTTTCCAGCCCCAATCCTGACGAGCCTGGCCATCGTTCATGCTGTTAGGCCAGCCATCCGCAATTTGCTGACGATAATCAGGCGCGTAAGACATTGTGAATTCGGGAATATGTTTTTTAATCTCTGCCCCAATTTCTTTTGGAGAAAAACTCATGGCAGAGAGGTTATAAGCGGAGCGTATCGCAATTTTAGATGCATCTGCTTCCATCAGCTCAATGGTAGCCCTGATCGCATCCGGCATGTACATCATCGGGAGGTACGTGTCTTCCGACAGGAAGCTGGTGTATTTTTTATGCTCTTTTGCTTCATGGAAAATTTCGATAGCGTAATCGGTGGTACCACCGCCTGGCGCTGATTTATAGCTGATCAGACCCGGATAACGCAAACTTCTTACATCTACTCCAAAGCGGTGGTTGTAGTATTCGCACCAGCGTTCACCTGCAAATTTGCTGATACCATAAATGGTCGTTGGCTCGATGATGGTATGCTGTGGCGTTTCTACTGCCGGTGAGTTAGGACCGAATACCGCGATGGAACTAGGCCAGTATATTTTATCAAGATTTTCTTCCTTCGCAATATCCAGTACATTGAGCAGGCTTTGCATATTGATATGCCAGGCCAGTAAAGGATTTTTTTCGCCGGTAGCCGATAATATCGCTGCCAGCAGGTAGATCTGGGTGATGTTATGACGGATCACCAGTACATGCAACATCTCCTTGTTCATTACATCCAACGACACATACGGGCCCGTTCCTTTCAGCAAATCGTGTTCTTCACGAAGATCCGAAGCAACTACGTTGGCGTCTCCATACATCTTTCTTAAGGCCAGGGTCAGCTCCACGCCAATTTGTCCACAGGCACCAATTACCAGAATCTTATCTTTCTTCATACAAAAATATAATTGTAAGCTATTTTTTAAATCGGACCGTAATATTAACAGGTTCGCAGCTATTTCCGTTCATGACATCTCAGCGCATGACAATGCTATAACAATAAAAACTACCCCGCCTATTAACCTACGTTTCCGAATTACAATACTATGACAATTGAATATAAAATATCACGCAAAGACGCAAAGACGCAAAGACGCAGAGCAGCAAAGCAGCAAAGAATTATTGTCAGACTTTTGTTTCTCCTGCCTTTGCTGCTTTGCTGCTCTGCGTCTTTGCGTGATAATACCTATCTTTGCACCTTCAATTAAATGACCCAATTTTTTTCAAGATATGAAGCATTTAAAATCATTATTCAAAGAGCAATACAACCCTGAAAATTTCTTCCTGATTGCCGGCCCTTGTGTGATTGAAGAGGAAGAAATACTGATGACAGTAGCAGAGAAAGTAACCGCTATCTGTAAACGATTAGCGATCCCTTATATTTTCAAGGCATCTTACCGTAAAGCTAACCGCACCAGCGTACATTCCTTTACGGGTATTGGTGATGTAGAAGGACTGGAACTGTTGCAGAAAATAGGTAAAACATTTAATGTACCGGTTACCTCAGATATTCACTCTGCCGCAGAAGCAGCCATGGCGGCCGCTTATGTAGATGTATTGCAGATTCCTGCCTTCCTTTGCCGTCAGACGGATATCCTGCTGGCTGCTGCGGAAACAGGCAAAGTGGTGAACGTAAAGAAAGGTCAGTTCCTGAGTGGCGAGTCCATGAAGTTTGCCGTTGAAAAAATCAAAGGCGCCGGTAACGATCATATCATCCTCACCGAACGTGGTACCACCTTCGGTTACCAGGACCTGGTAGTAGATTACCGTAATATTCCTATTATGAAACACCTGGGAGAGCCGGTAGTAATGGATTGTACCCACTCCTTGCAACAGCCTAACCAGAGCAGTGGTGTAACGGGTGGTAATCCGCAAATGATCAGTACCATTGCCAAAGCAGCCATTGCTACCGGTGCAGATGGTTTGTTCATAGAAACACATCCTGATCCTTCCAAAGCTAAATCTGACGGTGCTAATATGCTGCGTTTGGATCTGCTGGAAGAACTGCTGGAGAAATTAGTAGAGATCCGTAAAGTGGTAAGATAGGCGAAAGCAGAAAGGGGAAAGCAAAAAGCCATTGAAGCGAATAATCAAAGCGGACATCACATTCGCTCTCATCATTCGCTTCAATGGCTTTTTGTTTTCCCCTTTCTGCTTTATGCATTTTTTACTATATTCATGAAACACAAAACTCAGCTCACTATGATTAGTATCCACGAATTGAAATCAGGTGATACCGTTATCACAAATTACGGAGGTGCAGAAAAAGAGGGAAAGATTTTGCAGGTAGATCATGAGGATAAAAAAGTGTTGGTGGCCACAGATGAAAATGAGTACTGGTACGATCTTGACAACCTTTTACCCATTCATTTAACGGAGGCTACGTTGTTAAAACTACAGTTTCACAAAGATGAAGCGGCATCGTCTGCAGCAGGAGGTACACTGTATGTAAGGGGGCCTTTTTCCATACGCTGGTTTGAGGCTGGCCATAAGCCACTCATTCAGCTACACTACCGGGATGAAACCCGGAATTTGAATGCGCCTATTACCCTGAATGAGTTGCAGAATCACTATCATGGTATGACGCTGTATCATCTGGAGTAGGTTTGCCATCATATATAAATTGAAGAGGGAGTGACGTAAGCCAATGCTTATCATCACTCCCTCTTTCTATTTTAAAAATGGCTGATGAGATGACCATCAACACATTAAATTTAAATCACAAGTAACGAAGGGGATTCCTCCGGGCATTCTGGATATAATTTTTCATGTTAACCCAAAACGCAAGGATCATGTATACAATGAGGGGTGACCCCATTGTCAGGAAAGTGGCATAGATGAAAAAGATGCGTATACGTGAGGTGGCCACGCCTAGTTTATCTCCAATAGCGGCACACACACCAAACGCCTTCCATTCCACAAAATCTTTTAAGCGGTTCATACTTCAAATTTATCAAATTCCGGCTGGAAAAACAAGGAAAAAACAATGGAACAGGGTCACCTGCTTAGTAGGCTGAATATCAGCATCTTTGCACCGGGTGTGGGTTTCTGTGCATGAGGAAGGTTGTTCAGGCAGGGGCAATAAATTTAATATAATTGTTTTTAGTAATTTTTTAGGGAGATAAAAACCGCTCTTTTCCTTGATGTGCGTGTATTTAAAGGGTGTGTTAAAGTAGGAGGAGTTTATGCACAGTTGACGATATCTTAAGTATTTAATTTAAAAACTTGTTGTTTTTAGTTAATTTTGCGTGCAATTTTTAACCGCTCTTAAATAATTTTTTTGCCATGGTGTTTGATATTGACATGATTAAAAAAGTGTATGCGGCACTACCGGGTAAGGTGGAAGCAACCCGTAAGATGTTAGGTCGCCCGCTCACGCTTGCTGAGAAGATTTTGTACGCTCATCTGTATGCACCTACAACCACGCCCTACGAAAGAGGCAAATCCTATGTTGAATTTGCTCCTGATCGCGTAGCTATGCAGGATGCAACTGCCCAGATGGCGTTGCTCCAGTTCATGACCTGCGGCCGTGATAAAGTAGCGGTTCCCTCTACTGTACACTGTGATCACCTCATTCAAGCCAAGGTAGGCGCTACACAAGATCTTGCGACTGCTATTGACACCAATAAAGAAGTTTACGATTTCCTTTCTTCTATTTCTGATAAGTACGGCATTGGTTTCTGGAAACCAGGTGCTGGTATCATTCACCAGGTGGTACTGGAAAACTATGCGTTTCCGGGTGGTATGATGATCGGTACTGACTCCCACACTCCTAATGCCGGCGGTTTAGGCATGGTAGCGATTGGTGTTGGTGGTGCCGATGCGGTGGATGTAATGGCAGGCTTACCATGGGAGCTGAAAATGCCGAAACTGATCGGTGTGAAGCTGACTGGTAAAATGAGTGGTTGGACTTCCGCTAAAGATATTATCCTGAAAGTTGCCGGTATTCTCACTGTAAAAGGTGGTACAGGCGCTATCGTGGAATACTTTGGTGAAGGTGCCGATAGCCTGAGCGCTACCGGTAAAGGTACTATCTGTAACATGGGTGCTGAAATCGGTGCTACCTGCTCCCTCTTCGGATACGACAGCAAAATGTCTGACTACCTGAAAGTGACCAGCAGAGCTGATGTTGCTGCCCTGGCAGATGGCGTTAGAGAACACCTGCGTCCGGATACTGAGGTTTACTCAGATCCTGCAAAATACTACGATCAGGTAATTGAAATCAACCTGGACGAACTGGAACCCTATGTAAATGGTCCGTTTACTCCGGATCTGGCATGGCCTATCTCCAAATTTGCACAGGCAGTAAAAGAAAACAACTGGCCTGAGAAACTGGAAGTAGCCCTGATCGGTTCCTGCACCAACTCCTCCTACGAAGATATTTCCCGTTCTGCTTCCCTGGCACAACAAGCCATCGACAAGCAACTGGATATGAAATCCGAATTCACCATCACTCCCGGCTCTGAACTGGTACGTTTTACCATCGAAAGAGACGGTTTACTCAATACTTTCGACCAGGTTGGCGGGGTAGTACTGGCAAACGCCTGCGGTCCCTGTATCGGTCAGTGGGCCCGTCATATCGACGATCCTACCCGCAAGAACTCTATCATCACTTCCTTCAACCGTAACTTCGCGAAAAGAAATGATGGTAACGCTTCTACCCACGCATTCGTAGCTTCACCGGAAATTGTTACCGCACTGGCCATTGCAGGTGATATCACCTTCAACCCGCTGACAGACAAACTGAAGAACAAAAATGGTGAAGAAGTAATGCTGGACGAACCAGTAGGGTACGAACTGCCGGTGAAAGGCTTTGCTGTAGATGACGCTGGTTACCAGGCGCCTGCTGCCGATGGTAGCAGTGTTCAGGTAATAGTATCCCCTACTTCCGACCGTCTGCAACTCCTGGCACCATTCGCCGCATGGGAAGGTACCGACCTGAAAGGGCTGAAACTCCTCATCAAAGCGAAAGGTAAATGTACTACGGATCATATCTCTATGGCTGGTCCATGGTTGAAATACCGCGGTCACCTGGATAACATTTCCAACAACATGCTCATTGGTGCGATCAACGCATTCAACGATAAAAGCGATACCGTTAAAAACGCATTAACCAACGAATATGGTGCAGTTCCTGCTACCATGCGCGATTACAAAGCACACGGTTTCGGTGCAGTAGTAGTAGGTGATGAAAACTACGGTGAAGGCTCCAGCCGCGAACACGCTGCTATGGAACCCCGTCACCTCGGCGTTCGTGCTATCCTGGTGAAATCTTTTGCCCGTATCCACGAAACAAACCTGAAAAAACAGGGTATGCTGGGTCTGACCTTCGCTAACAAAGAAGATTATGATTTAATCCAGGAAGATGATACTATCGATATCGATGGACTGACTTCTTTCACACCTGGTAAACAACTGACTGTTGTTCTGCATCATAAAGATGGCAGCACAGATCAGTTCCAGGTAAATCATACTTACAACGAACAACAAATCGAGTGGTTTAAAGCCGGTGGTGCACTGAACGTTATCCGTTCTGAAGCCGCTAAGAAAGCTTAAAGCTGAAGGCATAAAGCAAAAAGCTATTGTAGCGAATGATCACGGCGGATGTTAATTTTTCGCTCAGATCATTCGCTACAATAGCTTTTTGCTTTTCCCTTTCTGCTTCTTAATATTGAGCATCGTAAAAGAACCCGGCATATGCAAGTATCTGATTTAAGAGCTCCCTGGACCCAAACAAACTACCCATATACGAATGATCTGATGCTGATTAATAAGGCCTATGCCAACATGATCATAGCCCATCAGTACGACGAAAAGCGTTATTATCACAATCTTACACATATTCTGCAGCTGGTATCATTACAACAAGCCTATGCCGATCGTATCCGGGATAATGAAGTGGTGCTTTTTTCCATCTTCTTCCATGATATTATCTATAACGCGAAGCGCTCAGATAATGAGGAAAAGAGTGCGGCAGCAGCCGTTGAACACCTTCAGCGGATTGGCTTTCCGGCAGATAGAACCGCTGCGGTAAATGACTTTATCATCGCTACCAAAACACATATCAATACACAAAATGATCCTGACCTGGATTACTTCCTGGACTTCGATCTGCAAATCCTGGGCACTTCTCCGGAAGCTTACGGGCAGTACACGCAGCAAATAAGGCAGGAATACAGCATGTACCCGGACCTGTTATATAAACCCGGCCGTAAAAAAGCCATGCAACATTTCCTGGACATGCCGTCCATTTTCCGGACACCTGTTTTCCGGGAATTGTACGAAGAACAAGCCCGGCAAAACATCCAGGCAGAAATAAACACTTTATAATTGGCAAATATGAAACGAATTGTTGTTTTTTGCGGCTCAAGTGCCGGCCATGATCCTGTTTATATGGAGCAGGCTACCCTACTGGGTGCTGCATTGGCCAAAAAGAATCTAACGCTGGTATACGGCGGTGCAAAAGTAGGACTCATGGGAGCTGTGGCGGATGGCACCCTGAATGCCGGCGGTTCTGTTATTGGTGTATTACCTCACTTTCTGCAACAGAAAGAACTGGCGCACGAAGGACTCACGGAACTGATCCTGGTAGATACTATGCACGAACGCAAAACCAAAATGAATGAATTGTGTGATGGCGTAATCGCCTTGCCCGGTGGTTTTGGTACCATGGAAGAACTGTTTGAAATGCTCACCTGGGGACAATTGGGCCTGCATAAAAAACCTATCGGCCTGCTGAATGTAAACGGGTTTTATGATGCCCTCGTGGAGCTGTCGAAAACCATGACCAGCCACGGTTTCCTCAAAGCAGAAAACCGGGATATGCTATTGTGCAGTAACGATATCAGTGATTTACTGCAACAAATGGAGCAATACCAGCCGCCAGCTCACTCCAAATGGATTACGCCTGCACAGAGTTAAAGAATGTGCTGGATAAGTTATCCACCCGACACTAAGTTTTTGTTTTCCATAGTGGTTTCTTCAGTGCAAATCTGCGCACCAGGCTCACCCTGAAATTGCCGGTACCAAATGTCTGGTAAGTATGCGGTATCGGCATACCGCTGCGGGTATTCATGCCTACATAATGTACGCCTGCAAAATAACGGCTGGAATTATATCCGATGGAAGCCCTTACGGTATTACTGAACTGCAATCCCACTCTACGGCTGATGTCCCCGTTTTCCAGGAAAAGACTGGTCACGTTGCCACCCAAACCTGCGGTGAAGGATAATGACAAAAAGAAATGCTGTTGCAATACAAACGTATAGGCATATCCAACATTGGCTGCCATCGAGTAAATACCCGTTTTATAATAATGTTCATCCCGCAGGAAGTTGGTATCCTCCATATTGGAAGGGATCAGCGAAGAATCACCTTTGATAGCACCGAAAAACATTTCGCCTCCCATGATAAATGAACCTGCACTTTTTTTCTGGTATTCGTTCTGCAGATTGGGAGCGCGATAAGAAAAACGTTTGTCGTTGAAGATGTACTGCACATTCAGCCCGAAGTCGATATTCCGGATGTCTGGCCGCAGTGGATAAGGATTTTTAGCTGCGTATTCCGCACCAAATACTTTCTCGGGGTTGGCCACATAGTAACCTTTATAATATTGTCCGTAGAAATCGACGACTATTTTACGGAGATAAATATGTGATTGCAGATCGAGGTATTTGGTCTTCCCATATTTATCATTGTGTTGGTTAATAAACGGGAGGTTAAAGCCCAGGTTGAGTCCAATATTTCTGTAATTGGCTCCAAACCCAATATTAAAGGGCGTATTGGGCCTGTACATGATATCCTTCTTCTGTTTTCTATCGATGATATCAAATTTGGTGTATTTGCGGGAACCATACAACCGGCCGGTAATATCTTCTGTATGCTCTTCTATGTAGGCCGTATCATTCTCCGTTTTCAACCACTTCTGCAAACGTGTCTGGGCCTGCATCTGCACCGCTGCCATCATAAATACAATCAGCCAAACCAAGGTTCGTAGGTTCATAAACGTTGTAGGTTAATTCCGATGTGAATGATCAGGGAAGTTCCACGACTTCCAGGTTTTGAATATTGCCTGCATCCAACTGAAAGCGCAGGAGTGTTTTGACTTTGTGCCAGCCCTGTTGTCCGCATGCACCAGGATTCATATGTAACAAATGCAATGCCGCGTCGGGTATCACTTTGAGAATATGAGAATGGCCACAGATAAAGAGTTTGGCCGGATGTTGTTTTAGCTGTTCCTTCACGCCCGGGGCATATTTCCCCGGATAACCACCAATATGTGTCATCATTACCTCTACTCCCTCCACATTAAACCGCAGTGTTTCCGGATAACGGATACGGATATCCGCGCCATCAATATTCCCATAAACTGCCCGGAATGGCTTAAAAGCTGTTAGTTTATCTGCCAGTTCCACATTACCAATATCTCCGGCATGCCAGATCTCATCCACTTCTTCAAAGTACTTAAATACCTGCGGATGCAAATAGCTATGTGTATCCGACATGAGTCCTATTTTTTTCAAGGGAGAATTATATTAATATTTTTTACTTTGGTAGTTATATGTCAAAACAAAACGCTCATCCTATTACCGCATGTTTGCTCATTTGCTGTCCCGATCGCCCTGGCATTGTAGCTGGTGTATCCCAGTTTCTTTACCAGTTGGGTGCAAATATACTTGATGCAAGTCAACACAGTACCGATCCCCGGGAAGGTTTATTTTTTATGCGCATGGAATTCCAGCTGGATCTCCTGGATAAAACCGCGCTGGAAGCTGCATTCCAGCAGCAGGTGGCCACTCCTTTACAGATGGAATGGAAAATTGATTACAGCGACCGGCGTATGCGGATGGCCATCATGGTATCTGCCTATGATCATTGTTTGCTGGAACTTTTATGGAGATGGAAAAGTGGGGAACTGCCGGTAGATATTCCGCTCGTTATTTCCAACCACTCGCAGCTGGAGAAGGAATGCACCGCTATGGAGATCCCGTTTCATTACCTGCCGGTCACCGCTTCTACCAAAGCCGCACAGGAACAGGCAGCCATCCGCCTGCTGGAAGAACATCACATTGATTTTACGGTGCTGGCCAGATATATGCAAATATTATCACCGCAGTTTGTCAGCCGTTATCCACAGCGTATCATCAATATTCATCACTCCTTTTTACCCGCCTTTGCAGGCGCCAGACCTTACCTCAACGCATATACGAGAGGGGTAAAACTGATAGGCGCTACTGCCCACTACGTGACCAATGAACTGGACGAAGGACCTATTATTGAACAGGATGTGGCCAGGGTAAGTCATAAGCATACAGTAGAAGACCTTGTGATGCTGGGGCGTGATATTGAACGGCAGGTGCTGACCAGGGCAGTAAAGGCCCATGTGAATAACCGCGTGATCCTGCATGGAAACAAGACCATTGTATTCTAGGAGAAAGAACTGAAAATAATTCGAGGTTCATTTACATGAACCTATTGATATATAAATAAAAATATATTAATCAAATCGCCGGAGCTTATCAAGTGGCTCCGGCGATTGATACAATACTATTGGGCAATAAACTTCGCCAATTTTTTCCCACTCACTGCATAGGATTCCATTATCCGCATACCGGTATCAAAATCGAAGCCCATCATCCGGCCGGGGGCATCCTCCAATGAAATATTAGCTACCACTTTATTTCTGTCGGCGGTTTCCACAATCGTCACTTCTGCATCGATATAGGAATTTTTACGTGCTACGCCCACATTGAATCCGGGCTCAATAAAAGTGGTGTGAAAAATCATGGTGTACTTTGCATTCGGGAAGCTGCCAGCTTTCATATCTCCGTTATCATTAAACAGGGAATCAAACTTAGGTTCATACCTGGTGGGGCGGTCGTCTTTCCACGATTTGGCCCAGGTATCGCCTTTTCCGGCTTCCTTCTTGTTGTACTCAGCTGTCTTCTTCCGGATATAATCCTCTTCGCTGTCTTTACCTACCGACAGATGATCATACGTGAATTGAACATTGAGTGCTTTCTGATCTTTCAGGGGAGCGAGATCGCCGTTTACCAGCTTGATTTTTTGCGCCGTTGCGGGGATGCAAAGCGCAGTTAGCAGTACCGTGACTGCCATTTTGGGGAGTAGTTGCATAACAATCAATTTGAAACAAAATTATTGAAATTATCCAGATGCAACCCTTCTCCCGGAATTTTATTTTATCTTTAAAGAGATGCTAAAATCTGCCTTATATCATTATCTGCACAAAGAATGCGATAGCGTAGCAGCCGCATATGAGATCCTGCAAAAAGATTCCGGCGATGCCGATGCCATACATGTCATGCGTGTGGGTGTGAAAAAGCTGCGCGCTTTTTTTACGCTGGCAAAGCAACTTCCGGAGTACTCCTTTGGTGCCGGTAAACATTTGCATACTGCAAGACTAATACAGGCGATAGGCGGGGCTTCCAGAGATACGCAACTACAGGAGAAACACCTCCGGGCCTATGAAAAAAAAGTACATTGGCGCTTTTCATTTGCTCATTTATTATTGCAAAACAAACAGGCCACAGCGAAAGAAATGTTACAGGCCACCGTGAAACACTGCCCCCTTAAAAAGTTAGGCTTCCTACCTGACAAATTCAGAGCCGCTATTGCGGACACAGATCATTCGGCTGCTGTTGAGGCGCTGACAAATTACCTGCAGCAGCAGCACCGGCGGATTATATTGCCTGCCAGCAGGGCTCATCATACTGTATGGCATGGTGTACGGAAAGATACCAAAGCATTATACTATCAACTTACCATACTGGAACAGGTACTCCCTTCTTCCCATACCGATACCCTTACCACACATGCCCGGAAAGCAGGTGAACTGCTCGGGCAATGGCATGATACCAGCGAATTATTGCTATTTACAAAAGCCACGATCGCGGAACTGAAGAAAGAAAAAATCACTTTACCGGTGAATGCATCTCAATTGGTAGAGCTACTGGAACGGGATGTGAAGGAGCAGCTGGCATTATGCGCCGTGCAGCTAAAACAGTTGATCGCAGTACAGTAACCCTTCATCCACTAAAAGGGTTCTTCTCCGCTATAAGCCATTACTATCTCAAAAATGAGTGATGCCGCGAGTTTGGCGGTGCGGTTATCTATATCCAGCGATGGATTGAGTTCTGCGATATCTGCCCCTGTTACTTTTCCACTTTGTAAAATTCTGCGGAAACATTGCAGGAATAAGCCTCCGGGCATGATACCATTATAGGCCGTAGCACTTACGCCGGGCGCAAAAGGAGCAGCAAATACATCCAGACAGGCGGTCAGGTATACTTTATCCACCTGCCCCAGGAAATGCTGAATAGCGGCAAACAAAGTGTCTTTATCCTGCAGGTGGAATGCATCTGCGCTTACGTAGGTCGCATCTTCTTCACCGGCTATGTTAAAGAGTTGGCGGGTATTTCCATGCTTCTGAATACCTAATGCCAGGTAATGAAAGGGGGTGCCAGCTTGTTTGCAATCCTGTGCCAGTTGCCAGAATCCGGTGCCGGAGCTGGCACCTTCTGCTTCCGGAACACGGATATCAAAATGTGCGTCAAAGTTGATGAAGCCAATTTGCTGCTTTGGCGCAAAACGGCGTATACCACTGGCATGTCCGTAGGTAATTTCATGGCCGCCGCCGAGGAGCAGCGGCAGGTAACCGGCGGTGAGTATGGCCGTCACGGCCTCGCTCAATACCTGTTGTGCATTTTCCAGTTCACCGTTCAGACAAAGAATATCTCCTGCATCCAATAAAATGGTTTGTTCGCTGAAGTGCACCGGGAAATTGGCGATGGCTTTACGCAAGGCCGCCGGCCCTTCTGCGGCGCCGGTTCTGCCTTTATTGCGGCGTACCCCTTCATCGCTGGCAAAGCCCAGCAATACAATTCCTTTTTCTTCCGGTTGCAGTGCCGGTAATGGCGCCTGTAACAAGTCCACCACTTTAATCACCTGGTGCCAACGCAGCAGATCGGGTGCCGTACCATCTGTACGACCGGTCCACGAAGTGGCTGCTGTTGGCTGATAGCTATCCTTTGTTATCATAAATTACGATACTAATTCTCCTTTTTTCCAGACCATAGCAGGTTTCATCTTACCCTGATAATAAAGTATATCCCGGTAATCGCTGGTAGGATATGCCTGCAGATCTGCGGCATATCCGGCCAACAACTGACCTGCATCTTTCAATTGCAATGCAGGGGCCGCTCTTATCGTAAGTGCCGCCAACACTTCTGCTGTAGACAATTTTTCTGCTGCGCTCATCACAGCTGCCTGTATCAGCAAATCGCCCATAGGCGCCGATCCGGGGTTCCAATCGCTCGCTATTGCCACACTTGCGCCGGCATTTAATAGTTTACGTGCCGGTGCATATTGCATCCCCAAACCTAATGAAGCACCCGGCAAAACTACGGCAACTGTATTGGAATTCGCCAGTAAGACAATTTCTTTTTCGCTGCTGGCTTCCAGATGATCTGCGGATAACGCATGCGTGTTGACCGCTACTTCCGCTCCACCCGCGCTAAACTGATCGGCATGAACGGTGGCCGCAAATCCTTGTTGCATGGCCTGTTTCAGAAATGCCGCCGCTGCGGACGCAGAAAAAGCCGTTTCCTCAATAAAAATATCTACCCGGTTGCTCAGCTGCTCCTGCTGCAGTACCGGCAACAACTCTGCTAATACCCACTGCAGGTATTCAGCTTCTGTTCCGGTATAGTCGCGGGGTTTCATATGTGCGGCCAAACAGGTAGATACCAGGGTAGCCTTAGTATGCATGCCCGCCTGTTGAATGGCACGCAGCATTTTCAACTCTCCTTCCAGGTTAAGTCCATAGCCGCTCTTCACTTCAATAGTGGTGACGCCTTCTTTTAAATGCCGGTTGGCGCGGGCCACGGTATTTTCGGTGAGGGTAACGATATCGGCTATACGTGTTTTTGTAACGGAATCCCAGATACCGCCACCGGCACGGGCTATTTCCAGGTAACTTTTACCCGCTATCCGCATCGCATAATCACGGTTGCGGGTACCGTCATAACAAATATGCGTATGACAGTCGATGAAGCCCGGTAATAATACCAGCGGCGTATCCATGAAAGCGATTTCACTATCAGGATATTTTTTCAGCAATGATTTGTAATCTGCTACGGCGATGATCTCTCCGTTTTCCACTACCACTCCACCTTTTTCTATCACCGTTAACTGCTCATCCTGCAAAGTGCCTTTAAGCGACAGCCCCGTCATGGGGAGGATTTGAGCAAAAGGACCAAGTAAGGTTTTCATAAGCTGTTAGCTTTTAGCTGTTAGCTTTTAGTTTGTAGCGGATAGCTTTTAGTTTGTAGCGAATAGCTTCTGGCAAATAATATACGGCAAGAGCTTTCGCTACAAACTAAAAGCTAACAGCTAAAAGCTAAAAGCTTAATAAATGTTGATATCAAATTTAGCTCCCCATTCCTGTGCTTTTTCATAGCCGGCATCAGCATGACGGAAAATGCCCAGGGCTGGATCGTTAAACAGTACGCGGCTTAAGCAGGCGGCGGCACGGTCGGTACCATCTGCCAGTACTACCATACCGGCATGTTGGGAATATCCCATCCCTACACCGCCACCGTGGTGGAAAGATACCCAGGTAGCACCGCCACCGGTATTCGCCATCAGGTTCAGCAGGGTCCAGTCGCTCACTGCATCGGAGCCGTCTTTCATCGATTCTGTTTCGCGGTTAGGCGAAGCTACAGAGCCACAGTCGAGATGATCCCGGCCAATAACGATGGGGGCTTTCACCTTACCGGTTCTCACCAGTTCGTTGAAAATAAGCCCTGCTTTTTCGCGCTCACCCATACCCAGCCAACAAATGCGGGCGGGCAGTCCCTGGAAGGCCACTTTTTCCCTGGCTTCTTTCAACCAGTTGATCAGGTGGGTGTTTTCCGGAAATGCTGCTATCAATGCCTGGTCGGTGGTATAAATATCTTCCGGATCGCCGGAGAGGGCTACCCAACGGAAAGGTCCTTTCCCTTCGCAGAACAGCGGACGGATGTACGCTGGTGTGAATCCGGGAAAATTGAAGGCGTTGGCTTCTCCCCCTTCACGGGCAAATTCACGCAGGTTGTTACCATAATCAAAAGTCACGGCGCCTTTCTGTTGCATATCCAGCATAAAGCCTACGTGACGGGCCATGCTTTTAAGCGACAACACGCGGTAAGCAGCGGGGTCACTTTTACGCAGGTCCAGCGCGGCTTGCAGCGTCATGCCATTAGGCACGTAGCCATTCAGCGGATCATGTGCAGAAGTCTGATCTGTGAGGATGTCCGGTATGATATTATCTTTCAACATGCGTTCCAGCATATCGCCGGCATCGCTCACCAAACCAATGGACAAGGCAGTTCCTTTGGCCTGTGCTTCCTGCGCCCATTGAATGGCTTCTTCATACGAATACGTCATGCGATCAATGTAGCGGGTATCCAGTCTTTTCTGAATACGGGTAGGGTCGATGTCGGCGCCAATAAATACGGCTCCGGCCATAGTGGCTGCCAGTGGCTGTGCACCACCCATGCCGCCAATACCTGCGGTCACCAGCAGTTTGCCGGCGAGACTTCCATTAAAATGCTGTCTGCCGCATTCCATAAAGGTTTCATAGGTCCCTTGCAGGATACCTTGTGTACCAATATAGATCCAGCTACCGGCGGTCATCTGACCATACATCATCAGGCCTTTGGCGCGCAGTTCATTGAAATGATCCCAGGTAGCCCATTTGGGTACCAGGTTGCTGTTGGCCAGCATTACGCGTGGCGCCTGCGGATGTGTGCGAACGATACCTACTGGTTTACCGGATTGAACGAGCAAAGAATGATCCTCATCCAGCTCCAGTAATATTTCTATAATTTTTTGCAGTGATTCTTTGTTACGGGCAGCCTGGCCAATGCCACCGTACACCACCAGTTCATCGGGGTTTTCGGCTACTTCTGCATCCAGATTGTTGAGCAACATGCGCAAAGGCGCTTCGGTTTGCCATGATTTGGCGTGCAGCTGTGCACCATGAGGCGCTTTATAATGCGGGTGTGCTGCGTATGTTTTAATAAAGTCCAAACTGGTCATTATACAATCCGTTTAAGTTGAGTTGATGTTGGGCCGCAGCTTCATTCGCTACGCGCACCAGTGACTGATCAGTGATGATGTTGTGCAGGGCGGCAATATCATAAGCGAAGATGCGGTCCTTAGTAGCAAAAGATACCTTTTCACGGGTATACTGATGCACCGCTTCCAGCACCGGGCCTGATTTCAGCGGTCGGCGGAAATCTACTGCCTGCGCGGCATACAACAGTTCTATGGCCAATATATATTCGAGGTTGCCAATCACCTGGTTCAGTTTACGACCACTGATAGATCCCATGGATACGTGGTCTTCCTGTCCGAGGGAGGTAGGCACGCTATCTGCGCTGGCAGGGAAACACAGCGTTTTATTTTCTGTTACCAGGGCGGCGGTGGTATACTGCGGAATCATAAAGCCGGAGTTCAGGCCCGCATCCTGGATCAGTAATTTGGGGAGTCCATATCTTCCTTCAATCATCATATAACAACGACGGTCGGAGATATTACCCAGTTCCGCAGCGGCTACCGTGGCGTAGTCCAGCGGCAAGGCCATTGGCTGGCCGTGGAAGTTACCACCGCTGATGGTATCTTCTGCGCTAAAAATAATCGGGTTGTCTGTTACCGCATTCAGCTCTATGGTAGTGAGTTCCTGCAGGTGCTGCCATGCTGTGCGGGATGCGCCGTGTACCTGTGGCATACAGCGCAGGGAATAAGGGTCCTGTACGCGGCCACAGTCTACATGTGACGACATGATTTCGGAATGATCCAGCAATGTTTTCAGGCGGTGCGCCACCAGCTGATTGCCGGGAAACGGACGGATGGCGTGTAAGCGGGCATCGAAAGGTTTAGCGGTACCCATCAGTCCTTCGAGCGATAAAGCGCCGATGATATCTGCTGCTTCCAGTGCATTGTGCAGGCGTTGTACGGCTTTCACAGCAAACGACAGGATGAACTGTGTGCCGTTGATCAGCGCCAGTCCTTCTTTAGGGCCGAGTACAATAGGCGGTATCCCTTCCTGTTGCATCATGGCGGCGGTATCTGTTTTCTGTCCTTTGTACCATACATGTCCCAGACCTATCAGTGGCAGAAACAGGTGTGATAAAGGCGCCAGGTCGCCCGAGGCGCCCACAGAGCCTTTTTCAGGCACCAATGGCGTTACTTTATGATCGACATGCCAGATAATACGTTCCAGGGTAGACAATGCCGCGCCTGAAAAACCTTGTGCCAGTGCATGCACTTTGGTGATGAGCATGATGCGGGCAATTTCTTCCGGAATCGGTTCTCCTACACCAACACTATGGCTTTGCAGAATATTATACTGCAGGGCGCGGGTATCATCTTCCGAAATTTTGGTATCACACAAGGGACCGAAGCCGGTGTTGATACCATATACCGTAGTATGTTGTGCTACGATGGTTTGTACATACCCGAAGCTGGTTTGTACGCGTGTAACTACTTCCGGTACCAGTATTCCCTTCACTTTGCCGGCGGCAATATCGATCGCTGTGGCTACGGTGAGCTGGTCTATACCGTACTTAAAAATATCACTCATGGTCAGTCGATTTTTCTGGTGTATGAAGGATTATAGTTGTTGTTTGATTCTATCTGCCAAAGATGTTTGTTGCACGGATTGTTCAATTTGTGCGATCGCCGCCAGTATCTGCTGGCTTTGTTTATTTTCCATGACCAGTTCGTTCATGGCTTCGGTGATGGCAGCCCATACGGGTTGGATCTGTTGCAGGAGTTCTTCGCCTTTTTTAGAGAATGCGACCAGTTGACGGCGGCCGTCTTCCTTGCAGGGCGTGGTTTTCAGCAGTCCTTTCTTTTTCAGGTTGGTGACCATCTGGCTCACGGCCGAATGGGAGATTTCCAGTTGTTCCGAAATATCTATCATAGGCATTGGCTGTTGTTTGGATAACAGGTAAAATACCGGGAACCAGCTGGCATCAAAGGGAATGCCCGCCTGCTCGTATACTTTATTCACTTCCATGAGGAAGTATTCACTGAGGCGGCGTAGCCTGCTGCCAAAAACGAGATAGCCTAATGATGGATAGAACGACATGGGAAAGAATTACGCATTACGAACGACGAATGAAGAAAGAACGAGTATACATCCTACACGCGGCATTCATAATTGCCTGTTAATTAAAGATATTATATAAGTGCTTATACAATATTACGAAAGAAAAATGAAATATAACGCCAGTGCCAGAAATTATATAAGCACTTATACAATTTTCAAAAAGAAATACGAAATACTATAGGTTGGCAGTTAATATGCGCTAGCATCTCCCTCCTTATGTAATTCGTAATCTGTTGTCCTTTACTTCGCTGTTTGTTTCTTTTTGATATCAAACCAGAGCGGGGAAGTATCGGTTACATCGCCATTATAGTTAATGGAAAGTTCCTCCCCCTTTTTAATATCCCGACGGGTGATGATGCTCATGGTTTCTTCGGTGAAATCCATTTCATATTCACAGTTGGGGTGATAATCGTGGTTATAGATAGAGCAAAAGCCCAGTGCTACGCAGGAACGGGTTTCTTTCGCGCCCCACAAAAAAATATAATTATGGAGTCTTGTTTTGTCCACAATTTCGGTATCATCGTAAGAGAGAACGAGTACGGGCGAAGTCTCTATTCTTGTTCCGGCCGGGATCTTTTCTTTCGTATAGACTCCTCTGCCTCTTCCCTTAGACTTATCAATGTACAAGTACGGCTTTATCATAGCTCAATTTCAAATAAAAGAAGACGTAAAGTAAAGTTAAAGGAAGAAGTTATCAAAATCATGTTTAAAAAATTTAGGTTTGCGGCCCGGAAATTATTTTTTTTGCCTATAATCAAGCTGTATATATGATTAATTATAACCCGAAGGACTGGTTTACATTTATTTTTCGCCTGCATAAAGCCGACACGGTCAGGAAGTTGTTTCCTATGTTCATAG
>NZ_DATCVJ010000651.1:0-6214 GCF_036566945.1 Chitinophaga sp.
TGTTATTAATTTTGCTCCACCTGTAAAAGTGCATAAGTGAAAAAACAATCCGACTATATAAACGATGACCTCCTGGTAAAATATCTGCTGGATATTACCACACCTATGGAGAAAGCAGCAGTAGCCGAATGGCTGACAGAGAAGGAGGAGCACCAACGTTATTTTGAACATTTCCGCCTCATCTGGACGGAAAGTAAAAAGCTCGCTGCCAACAGCACCGTGAATGAAAACGATGCATGGAGCCGTTTTCAACAACGGGTAGGTACCAATGAAAATACCACACGTATTGTACAACTGGATACCGGCATGAACTGGAAATCCTTGCTGCGTATTGCCGCTGTACTCGTTGTACTGTTGGGCGCTGCAGGATTCTGGTACCTGTCGAAAACAAACGGGTCACCCATGATTGTACATTCCGGTCAACAAATTAAAAGCGAAACATTGCCCGATGGTTCCCAGGTAACGCTTAATAAGCAATCTACTATTGAGTATGCCACTTCCTTTAAAAAAGAACGAAGTGTGAAACTGGAAGGCGAAGCATTTTTTAATGTAGCGCAGGACCCCGGAAAACCTTTTGTATTAAAGGTAAATGATGTTACCGTTCGGGTACTGGGTACTTCTTTTAATGTAAAAAGTGTCAATGGTAAAACAGAAGTGATCGTAGAAACCGGCGCCGTGGAAGTAACGAAAAACAGTAATAGTGTGCAGCTGAAACAGCATGAGAAAGCCATCGTTACCAGTGAACAGGCCGCCCCCAGCAAACAAAGCAATAACGATGAACTGTACAATTACTACCGCACACAAACTTTTGTATGCAATAATACGCCGCTATGGAAACTGGTAGAAATCCTAAATGAAGCATATGGTGTGAACATTGTGATTGCTGATAATAATAAACGTGATCTGCAGATTAATTCTACCTTTACCAACAGTTCGCTGGATAGTACTTTACAGGTAATCGGGCTTACTTATGAGATTGCGGTGGAGAAAAAAGGATCACAAATCATATTGAAATAATAGCCTTCGTACTGTATGTTACTATCTAAGCAATTGCTGACTTTATTTTTAGGATGTATTTTTTCTATCACGGTGTCGGCACAAAGCCTGTTGAATAAAACAGTGAGCGTAGAAGCAAAGCAGCAGCCACTTTCAGCGGTACTTATTTCCATCAGCAAACAAGGCGGTTTTTATTTCTCTTATTTAACTACGATTCTTCCGCAAGACAGTTTGGTGACCATCTCCGTAAAAAATAAAACGGTAAAACAGGTACTTGATATTTTATTCACCGGAGATTATCTGTATAAAGAATCAGGTAACTATATTATTCTGCTAAAAAAATCTTCGGGTCAAACCTATTATCTGATCAGCGGCATCGTCACGGATAAAAAAACAGGGCAGCGGCTACCCAATGCCAGTGTCTATGAACGACAGCAACTCATTTCTACATTAACAAACAGCGATGGTTATTTCAGGCTGCGGTTAAAGGATAAATATCCTACCGCAGCCATTAGTGTTAGTAAAGACCTCTACGCAGATACTTCGCTGTTGCTGACTACCGGCTACGATCAGGAAGTAGCAGTCAGTATTTCTCCCACTACCTACCAGCTAAAAACAGTGGATATTACCGGTCATACACAGGTAGAAAAAACCTGGTTTGGTAACATGTTTTTATCTTCCCGTCAGAAATTAACGAGTTTGAATATTGGCGCCTTCCTGGCGGATAAGCCTTACCAGGTATCACTTACACCGGGGCTGGGTACCCATGGCCGCATGAGCGGACAAGTAGTGAATAAATTTTCTGTGAACATGCTGGGTGGCTATGCTGCCGGTGTAGATGGTGTGGAAATAGGTACGGTATTCAATATTGTGAAAAATGATATGCAACATGTGCAGTTATCAGGGATGGTGAATGTGGTTGGAGGAAAAACAAAAGGTGTACAAATCGCAGGTTTCCATAACAACGTGCTGGACTCCATGATAGGGGTACAGATGTCTGGTATCAGCAATATTACGGAAAGCAGTTTGCGGGGCGTGCAGATCACCGGCGCTATAGGTCAGGTATATGGTAACATGAATGGTGTGCAGTTATCCGGAATAACAAATGTTACCCGTGGCAATTCAATAGGTTGGCAGGTGGCTGGTGCGTTCAACTATACGAAAGGTAATGTTGAAGGATTGCAGCTGAGCGGGCTAGTGAACTACAGCCAGAAAGACGCCAAAGGAGCGCAGATTTCAGGCGCCGGAAATGTTACGCATGGTACCATGAAAGGGCTGCAGCTAGGCGCGCTTTTTAACTATGCGCGGCAAATGGATGGTGTGCAGATAGGAATTGTAAATATTGCCGATACCGTGAATGGTTATAGCATTGGCATTATTAATATTGTACGCAGAGGATATAAAAAAGTGGTGTTGTTCAGTACCGATGTGTTGCCGTATAATATCGCCTGGAAGGCAGGCCGCAGTGAGTTGTACAGTATTTTGCTGGGTGGTTTTGGTACCGGCGAAAATAATAACGCATGGTCTATCGGATATGGTATCGGAAAAAATATCGCTTTTAATAAAGTCCTTTTCCTGTCTGCAGAAGTTACTGCACAAAACACCTGGCAGGGTGGCTGGGATCATAATACACAGGTGTATCGCTTGCAGCCTTCACTGAATGTAAAGCTGGGAAAACGTATCTCTTTATTTGCGGGACCAGCGCTGTCGATAGCTGTTGCCGACAATGAAAATAAAGTAAACCCTGATCATCATTATATTAATTTCGGTACCCATTATCCTTCTTTCAATATCGGTAGTTCCGGAAAAGGCTGGCTGGGTTGGCAGGCTGGCATCAGTCTTTTTTAATTTTCATTTTGCATAGGGGTAGATGTTCCTCAACGTGTCGTTATACTATACGAAATAACTACAGAACATGAGAACATTTAACATTCGCCACCGGATCACTATTATTGTTGTTGCCATTTTATCCCTTGCCAGCGCTGCGTTTGCGCAGACGCCTCTTACCAGTGCCGCACATATCGGACTCGTTTATCCATTGAGTAGTAATGGCAAAAATGCAGCTGCCTATACCAATCATTTTTCATTAAATATTATCGCTGGTTTATCTAAAGCTGAAACAGGTGTAGCTATTGCGGGTATTTCCAATATCATAAAAGACAGTGCCACTGGTGTACAGATAGCAGGTTTCTCTAATCATATTGGCCGTACCTCGCATAGTGTGCAGGTAGCAGGGTTTATGAACCACGTAAAGCAAGATGCAGGCGGTGCGCAGGTAGCAGCTTTCATGAACCTGGATGGTAGTCTGAAAGGCTTTCAGGCAGCGGGTTTTGCGAATATTGTAAGCAGAGATGTGGATGGTACACAGATCGCCGGTTTTATGAATAAGGCGCGTAATAATTCACAGGCGCAGATATCCGGTTTCACAAATATTACGAACAAAGGAAACGTGCAGGTTACCGGCTTTATGAATAAAGCAGAAAACGTACATGTACAGGTAGCGGGCTTTCTGAATGTTGCCAAAAAAGTAAAAGGGGTGCAGGTTGGTTTTATCAATATTGCGGATAGTAATGACTGTCCTATTGGTGTGGTAAACATCGTGAAAGGCGGAGAGAAACAGGTGAGTGTGAGCATCGATGAAACGACTACGGTGATCGCCGCTTTCAAGTCTGGCGGCCGGATCCTGTATGGTATTCTTGGAGTGGGATATAATGCTAAAAACAGCACGTCTTTATATGCACTGCAGGCGGGTATTGGCGCGCATCTGCCATTGCTCTCTCATTTCCGGGTCAATGCCGAAGCTACCAATACATTCATGACTTCCTTTAAAGGCGATGACTACAACCGTCATACGCTGGGTATTTATCCTGCTTATCGTTTTGGCAGCAGAGTGGAAGTATTTGCAGGGCCTACGTTTAATTATGTTAACTGCGAACGTGGGGTAGGATCTGATCTGGTAAATCATTACATCTGGTCTGAAAACGTGGGTGATAATCGTTTTCACGGTGCTTACATTGGCGCTGCTGGTGGTGTACAGGTAAGGTTGTAAGCGCGGGTTTTTGTCTTTGTCCAGGATTATAATGATTTGGATGATTTTCCAGATTTTTACTTTTTTTGATTATCTCAGATTTTAAAGATTTTGGAAGAGGAAGATGAATACATCTGTTTCTATCTCTCAGCATCATCAAATAAAATTCTTAAAAAATAATTGTCAAAATTATGATCAAAATGATCATCAAGATCATCATCAAGATCATCGTAAAGATCATCGTTAGAATCATCAGAATCAGTATAATCCTGTTCTAAGACAAAAAATCGCTTTGAACTACTTTGCCACACGATATTTCAGAATATTTCCCTCCATCATAGCCGGCGTAATCACATCTCCTTTATGATCGAGTGTAAAGTCGGCCGGGCCGGCAATCAATACCTGGTTCAGCGTGGTTATTTTTGCGTTCGACAGATCGAGTTCCAGCAGCACTCCTTTCTTTTCAAATGCTACCCAGTCGGAGATAATCAGCTTACTGTTATGCTGGGTGAGGGCAATACCATCGTAGTAGCCCAGTCGGTCGGTGAGTGGCGTAAACACTTTCTTTGCCGCTGCCATATCGATGAAGCCAATTTGTCCATCGGGTTTTCCGGCATCACCAAATCCACATACGTACAGGCGTTTACGTTGACTGTCATATACAACGCCGTTTGTGCCTCTGATGGGCGTGGTGTACAATAATTCCTCTGCCCGGGGATGGTGGCCCAGGTGTATCAGAAAGAGTTTATTTACATCCGTAGCGGAAGCCACCAGGGTAGAATCGTTGATGGCTACTATATCATTCAGAAAGCTGGTAGTGGGTGCTACATCTATGTTGTACAGCAATGCACCGCTGGTCATATCATAACCTTTTACTTTGTCTACATCCGCTACAAAGAGTTGGTGATGCCATATAAACGCGCCTTTAGGAGCATCCAGTCCCTTTGCAAAGACGGTGCTGTGGCCTTGCTGGTCCATTTTAAAGATAACGCCGTTGCCGTCTTTTTTGGTGGGTTCGCCACCGGGGCCAAGGTCCGCGATGTAAAAGCTGTTACCATCCGTTGCTACACTTTCTGGTGAATGCATAAAAGCGGTGCTGTTGAGTGGTTGTTGTGCAAAGGCGTTGCCGGCGGTGAATAGCATGGTTGCTATGAGCCCGGCCATGGAAATGCGTTTCATAGTTGAATTTATTTTTATCAAAGGTACAGGCGATGTGGGTCAGGCGGGTAGCAGGAATCGTTCAAAAAATAACACTTTTGGTCCGTTGTGTATTTTTGGGTGTGGTGCCATATAGCAGCCGGTATTGTTTGATAAAGTAAGATACATTTTCAAAGCCGCATTCGTCCGCGACTTCATTGACATTTTTTCTGGTTTGCAACAGCAGTTGTTGGGCGTGTTTCAGTCGTTCCTCATTGATCCACTTTTTGGGTGGTGCATGGAACAGCCGGGAGAATTCGCGTTTAAAGCCGGAGAGACTTAAGCCGCACATTTTGGCATATTCCTCCAGGGTAAAGGGCTGCAGCAGGTTATAGCGGATGGTGAGGGTAATGCTTTCTGCGCTGCTGTCGAACATATGGAAGAGGAATGCCAGGACTGCCTGCTGATGGGGCCCTGATAGCATTAGTAGCAGTACTTCCCGGATTTTGAGTTCCAGGAGTTTCCCGGTGTTGTTATTGGGTTGCTGCAGGTAGCTGAGGATGGTATCGCGTACCTGTAATACTTCCGGAGAGCAGGGGATGACCATGGGAGCGGAGGGCGTTTGCCGGGGTATATGACCAGGAGCGCTGAAGCCCGCATCATCATTCATAAAGGAGCGTAGCAAAGTATCATCTGTACATAGCATGAGCGACTGATAGTCGGTACCGTCTGTGGTGTAATCGGTCATGAAATAGGCGCCACGCTTCAGTAGAATAAGGTCGCCGGCATGGGCCACGATATCTTTGTCACTGAGGTGAATATGCTTTACGCCTTTGAGCAGAAACACGAGGGTGTTTTCAGTGAGGAAACCTTCTTCCCTGTCGTGTTTGTCCATAAGCCTGAACCAGGCCACCACGGACTTTCCGGCGTGATGCAGCTTTACCGCCGGAATGGTTTCGAATGCCTTTGGGTATCGTTGTAACATGCCGTGAATTTACGGATAACGTTTCAGTTTTCTTTTATGGCATTGTATTTGGTTGGTTTTGAGAAAAT